>CAYNYJ010000072.1:0-16226 GCA_964401355.1 uncultured Ectothiorhodospiraceae bacterium
AGTGCTAAGTGCTAAGTGCTAAGTGCTAAGTGCTGAGTGCTGAGTGCTGAGTGCTAGGTGCTAGGTGCTAGGTGCTAAGGCCACGATAATGTGACTCCACAGATTGTCGAGTGATCACCCCAATAATGCCAGCGGTGTCGTTAGTCTTGCTTGGATTGACACACAGGGCATCAACGCCTTTTTCATTCATGGTGTCCAGGGCTTGTTGCAGTGTGGCTTGCTGGCTGATTTGACCGAGGTCTTCGCGTTGCGCGGGAATATCCAGCAGGTCTATGTCACCGATTTGTACTTCGGTTTGGCTACGCAAAAATAAAGCCAGATCGGCGGCCAATAATAAGATCATAATTTTTTTCGTTTCAGATTTTTGCGCATTGGGTATCCGTTCGTCAGCTTCATCATCTTCGGTAACAATAATCCACAACGGCTGATGCCTTAATAAGTCTTCAGCTGTCGTCATGTTGACTCGACAGGGGGCGTGAACGAAGGAAGGGTTCAGTGCGCTGGCGACACCGATGCGGCGCAGCGATTGCGCCACGGGATCATTGCGAACATCCAGATTGTGTGCTTTCAGCATGGTCAGGAATACCGATTCACAACGGAACAGGTGGCTGCTGGTAATGCCGGAGATCACTACTACCAACATGCCGGGTAGAATGATGTTGGGGTTGGCGGTGAGTTCCAGCATTGCCAGCAGTGCCGCCAGTGGGGCTTGCAAGGTTGCGCCCATCATCGCGCCCATGCCGAGCATGGCGTAAAAACCAGGTGATGCCACCTGGCCGGGAAAGATCATTTCTGCGAGAAAGCCCATCACTCCACCGGCGGCCGCACCGATCACCAGAGTGGGGCCGATCAAGCCACCGGGTAGCCCTAAACCCAGACCAATGGTGGTGGCCATCATTTTGAAGACAATAACCATTAGTAGCAGGCCAATGCCGAGTTGCCCGAGCATGGACTGGTTTACGGTGTCGTACCCTACGCCCATGATTTCCGGCATGACGACTGCGCAGGCTCCGGTTAATGCGCCGGCCAGGGTCAAACGTTGCCAGATGATGATGTGACTGCTGGTTTTCGTTAGCCATTTAAGTGAGGTGATAAATGCTGCGGCCAGCGCACCGATCACCAGGCCCATGACCAGCAAGTAGGGCAGTTCGAACAGCGAGGCAAGCTGTAGTGGCGGCACGCTAAACGCGGGTTCTGCGCCGAACACAAAACGGGTGAGCGCGGTGGCGCTGACCGCTGCTAGAATAATTGGCGCAAATCCGGCGATGGTGTATTCCATCATGATTACTTCCATGGCGAAAATCACACCCGCAATCGGGGTATTGAAGGAGGCGGCAATGGAGGCCGCCGCGCCACAGGCCACTAAGGTTTGAATGCTGTTGTTGGGCAAGTGCAGCCATTGTCCTAACAGACTGCTGCTGGCAGCACCGAGGTGCACGCCGGGGCCTTCACGACCAACCGAATGGCCACTGACGAGACTGATGGTGGCGCCGACAAATTGCAAAACGAAATTGCGCAATGGCAGGTGGCTTTGGTGATAAGCCAGACGTTCCAGTACATGCACGATGCCGACCTGCACATTACCGCCCCCCATCTTTTGCACGGAATGAAAGATCAGACCGATGGCCAATCCGCCGGCCGTGGGTAACAGGAAGCGCATGTTGGCGGATAGCGCCTCATAGTTTTCGGTATCGCCGCCGGGAAGAAAACTGCTTTGTGCATATTCAATGCCGAGTCGAAATAAAATAATCACCGCACCTGCCAACAGACCACTGATCAAACCCAGCACCGCCAGTTGCGGCAGGGCATCAATGCTGGCGAGGCGGATGCGGAAATTGTTTAGCATGGCCTTGCTGGCTTGAATAATGGGTGAATCATATTTTTATTGGATTTTTTAATTTCTTGACTCGGCCACGTGCTTGCTTTAGATTCTCCTGCATCTGATGAGAGCGTCATTGATTTATCCATCAGATGTTTTATAAAAATAATCATAAAATATTGTAGGCGGCTTAGGCCGCTTTTTTTTGTCTGGATTTTTTCAGCGGTAGTTTCTCGTTCAGTACTCATTTTTTAACGCCGAGTGTTTTAGTAAACACTTTGGAGTTACGACGATAGTTGTACAGCGCCCGGCGTTTTATCGGCAGGGTTTTGATGTCTGTTTTTTGATAGCCGCGTTCTATAAACCAATGCGATGATTGGGTAGAAAGGACAAACAATTGTTCCAGTTTCCGTTGTTGTGCGAGTTGCTCGATCCATTGCAACAGAGCGTTGCCGCGCGCCGCGCCGCGGTAATCTGGATGCACTGCGAGGCAGGCGAGTTCCGCGATGTTTTCGTTGGCAAAGGGATACAGCGCGGCGCAAGCGATAATCATGCCGTCGCGTTCGACCACGGTAAAACGTTCGATCTCCATTTCCAGGTGTTCGCGTGAGCGGCGCACCAGTACCTCGGCCCGCTCCAGTGGCTCGATCAATTCCAGAATCCCGGCGACATCCTCGATGTTGGCCTGTCGCGTACCTTCGTAATGGTCGGCGCTGATCAGGGTGCCGATGCCATCACGGGTAAACAGCTCCTGTAGCAGGGCACCGTCGATTTGACGGTTGAGGATGTGCACCCGCTTGATGCCATTGAGGCACAGGTTGACTGCGCTGTGCAGAATCCGGCGCAGGTTATCGGGTAGTACGCGGCGTGCATCGAGTCGTTGTTGTGCGGCACTGAGAGTCAGTTCCCGGATCAGGTGTTTGCGAGCATCACGCAACCCCGTGCCCTCGGCGAGATACAGTACCTTGTCGGCGCGCAGGGCAATGGCCGCCGAGGTGGCGACATCTTCGGCGCTGAGGTTGAAGACCTCGCCCGTGGGCGAATAACCCAACGGTGACATCAGCACCACGGCATTCTGATCCAGTTGCTGCTGGATGACCTCGGCATCGATACGCCGCACCTCGCCGGTGTGCAGATAGTCCACACCCTCATGGACACCGAGCGGCCTTGCGGTAACCACGTTGCCCGAGGCCACCCGAATACGCGCACCTGCCATCGGCGAGTTGGCCAGACCCATGGAGAGCAATGCCTCGATTTCCACCCGCACAGTGCCCACGGCTTCTTTGACGCAGGCCAGCGCGGTGTCATCCGTGACCCGCAAGCCCTTGTGAAAGGAAGTCGGGCTGGATTGTGCTTTAAGGCGAGCTTCGACCTGCGGCCGCGTGCCGTGCACCAGTACCAACCGAATCCCCAGACTGTTGAGCAGGGCGAAATCGTGGATCATGCCAGCAAAGTTTTTGTCTGCTACTGCCTCACCGCCAAACACCACGACAAAAGTTCGTCCCCGAAAAGCGTTGATATACGGCGCAGCGTTGCGGAACCAGGGCACCCATTGTGTGTCAGGCGTCAGGGTATTGTTGCGGGTTGCCGATGCTTTGGTGGGTTTGGATGCCGATTTTGGAGACGGCTTTTTCTTAGGTTGCTTGTTGTTGTATTGTGCTGCCACACCGGGCTCCTGATATTGGGTCGTACATCGGGTATTACTTAGCGGCCGCAAGGCGTTTGAATTTACCGCAAAAAGCTCATTGGGGTCATTGTAACTCACGCTTATCTCGATGACAGCAAAGGGGATTTTCACATTTTCAGAGTCGACTGAGATAATAACCAGAATAAATGAATGGGTAATAATCGATTAAAATATCTTGATCAATATCCGGGTGCTTTGCTATGGTTCGTACCCGTCTTGTTTTTTGTGGGAGCTATCGAGTGAGACTGGGACTCTGGCGAGCGTTTTTTGAATATTATAATGTGAGGGGAATCTCTAATGGAACTTAAAGTCACCGCTATTGTTAATGTGGCATTTATCATGATAATTATTGGTTTTATGTTTGATGCCGCAGCCGTTTAAGGCGACGTGTTTGTACACAAAACGGGGTGCTGATCAGCACCCCGTTTTGCGTTAGGCGGTTTTTTTTCGTTGTTTTGCAGCTATCTTCAAGTCTTAGAAGCCCTATTATAATTCCCGGTATACTGCGGACTTTGTTGTGCTTGATAAATCTTGCGCCGACGCGTATGGGCGCAGGGCCTGCAACACATACCACATATTTTTCAGGATGATGTCGTAACCATTCAGGAGGGCGGTATTGAACGTTTGGGGTAAATTGATCGGCGGTTTTTTGGGTTACATGATGGGCGGCTTTTTTGGCGCGCTGATCGGTGCCGTATTGGGACATCAGTTTGATCGTGGTCTTGCCCGCTTTGGGGGTGGTTTTTCTGCCGGGCTGGGTGGACTGAGCCATATCGAAATTCAGCGCGTCTTTTTTGAAGCAACCTTTTCCGTGATGGGCTGCGTGGCCAAGGCCGATGGCCGGGTCACTGAACAGGAAATTACCCTGGCGCGGCAGGTGATGGCGCGTATGGGGCTGTCTGAATCGGCCCGCCGCGAGGCTATTACGTTCTTTAGTAAGGGCAAGGAGGGTGATTTCGACTTCGAGGCTATGCTCACCCGTTTTCAATACGCGACCCGGCGGGCACGCAATCTGCGTCAGATGTTCATCGAAATTCAATTGCATGCCGCGCATGCCGACGGTGAGCTGGATGCTGCCGAGCGAAAATTGTTGTTAATGATTTGCGCCGAGCTGGGTTTTTCGTCCGCAGATTTTGACCAGCTCGATGCCATGGTGCGGGCTGAACAACATGCGGCCAACGGGGGCAAGATCGAGCAAGTGTCGCTGGACGATGCCTATGCGATTCTCAATGTCTCGAGCAAGGCCAGTGATACTGAAGTTAAGCGCGCCTATCGCAAATTGACCAATCAGCATCATCCGGACAAACTGGTTGCCAAGGGCCTGCCGGAAGAAATGATGACATTGGCGAAAGAGAAAACGCATGAAATTCGTGCTTCCTATGACCGGATTTGTGAAGCGCGTGGGAGCTGAATTAAAGGGAGTTGAAAAATGAAAATACGGTATTTTTTACTGTTGTTGGTGATGTCGCCGAGCCCTGTCATGGCGGAAGACTTACAGTCCGGCGTTTCCTTGAGCCTGGGGTATCGTCTGGATTCGCTGGATTGGAATATCAGCGGTGGGAGTTCCGGCCCCAATGTTCTTTCCGAACTGGAATGGCGCGATATGGATATTTTACAGTTGAAAGGCGCAGTGTCCGGCGCCAATGGCAAGGGGATCTATTTTCGCGGTTTCGTCGATTATGGCTGGGTGCTGGATGGCGTGAACCAGGATTCGGATTACGCCGGCGATGATCGTACCCTGGAGTTTTCCCGTTCTATCAACGATGTTGATGGTAGCCGGGTGCTGGATTTGTCGGCGGGTCTGGGCTACACGTTTTACCTCGGTGAATCGGATCGCTATCGTATTATTCCCATCCTCGGTTACTCTCATCACAATCAGAAATTGCGGATGACCAATGGCAATCAGGTTGTTCCCGCGCTAGGTCCCTTTCCCGGACTGAGTTCCAGTTACAATGCCAAGTGGTTTGGCCCCTGGCTGGGTGTTGATGTGCTGCTGGATTTGCAGGGGGCAGGCTCGGCGTTTGTGCGAATGGAGGTGCATCAGGCGACCTATTTTGGCTATGCCAACTGGAATCTGCGCAGCGATTTTGCTCATCCTGTGAGTTTCGAACATGAGGCCGATGCCCAGGGTTGGGTGCTGGAACTGGGCTGGCATCAACCGCCCTCCCGCTATCGCTGGGTGTGGGGGGTGACGGCCTCGCTACAATCCTGGACCACCGATGCGGGTATCGATCGTATCTTCTTTGCCAACGGCAGCGTTGGCACGACCCGACTCAACGAGGTGAATTGGTCGTCGAGCAGCGTTAATCTTAGTCTGAGCAAGGCTTTTGATGGCTAGTAAGTAATAGGTGTCACGGCCGTTGTTGCATTGTTATTGCGTGCTTATTGCATAGTTATCGTGTAGTTACCGCATAGCTTCATCTTTTACCTCCATGCTCGGTGCGACACGGGTGAGCCAGCCCGCCACTCGTTTGACCAGGGTGGCATCCAGTCCGCGAAAAAAATGATCAGCCCCGGCAATGGCGGTCTGCCGATAGCCGATATTGCCCGCCTGCTTGGCGGCGCGAACGCGGGCCGTGGCGGAGCCAAGTACCCCATCCATATCTTGCGAACCGTATAAATCCAGCACCGGCACGATGATTTTGGCCAGAGCATCCGGGGTGTGTGCAACCGTGCCTGGCGCCTGGTTCATGCCGATGCCCACAAAGGCACGAATGGCGTCGCTACCGGTGGCCTGCTCGGCCAGAAAATAGGCCCCCATGGCAGCGCCAAGACTGTGGCCCACCAGCACGATGTTGAGCAGACCCTGTTGCTGCATATGACGCACTGCGGCGGAAATACGGATATTGGCCGCTGGAAACAGGGGGGGGTAATCGGCGAACGTCGCTTCGTTGGGGCGTACCGGGAGCTGAATGGACAGAGTGGCCCAGCCCGCCTCGGGCAGCCCCATGCGCAGCGGGGAAATAATCTCCGGCCAGTCCGGGTGTGCGCCCAGTCCGTGTAGCAGAATGACACCGCCACGTTTTAGTTTGCCCTCAGCGGGGGTGAAAATCGCAAAGATATCCTGTTGTCGCGCCAATTGTCCTGTTGGGTTTGTTAGTGTGATAGTGAGCGCCTCCCCCACCATTAATTGGTCTTTTAATTGCGTGGCCCAACGTTGTTCTTTGGCGATGTCTGAGGCCTGCACGGAGGTCGGCAGGGCCAGTAGCAGGGTCAGTGCCATAAATGTTGTGAGAGAACGGCGAGTGGGCATCGGCACGGATTGCTCCTAGTTTGCGCTGAAATGGGGAGCTTTGAGCATATCGGCTCCGTGGCCTGAGACCAAGTCCCGGTTGCCGGTATGGCTGAAATGTCATCGCCAATAGGGTAAAGTCCTCGATCCAGATTTTTTGTCTCGCGCAGTGAGTGGCTCGCGGGTACGCAAATCACGATATTTTTTGATGACTATTTACGGAAAAACAGAGGCCAAAACCATGCCAGATTTTAAAATAGCTCCGTCCATATTATCAGCAGATTTTGCCCGCCTCGGCGAGGAAGTGGATAATGTACTGAAGTCCGGCGCCGATGTGGTGCATTTCGATGTGATGGATAACCATTACGTGCCCAACCTCACCATCGGCCCGCTGGTGTGCGAGGCGTTGCGCAAGCACGGCGTCACCGCCGACATCGACGTGCATTTGATGGTCAAGCCCGTGGATCGCATTATTCCTGATTTTGCCGCCGCCGGTGCCTCGTACATCACCTTCCACCCGGAGGCCTCTGAGCACATCGATCGCACTCTGCAACTGATTCAGGGCGAGGGTTGTAAATCCGGCCTGGTGTTTAACCCGGCAACGCCGCTGGACATACTGAAACACGTTATCGACAAGGTGGATATCATTTTGCTGATGTCGGTGAACCCCGGTTTTGGCGGCCAAAGCTTTATCCCTGAAACCCTGAATAAACTGCGTGAAGCGCGCAAGATCATCGATGCCTCGGGTCGTGATATCCGTCTGGAAGTTGATGGTGGCGTGAAAGTGAATAACATCCGTGAAATCGCCGAGGCCGGTGCCGACATGTTTGTGGCCGGTTCCGCAGTGTTTGGTGCCAAGTCGGATTCCGATGTCAATACTTACGATTCCGTGATTGCGGCTTTCCGTGAGGAATTGGCAAAAGCCGCGATTTAATATCCAGCATGGGACAGCACAAGGTCTTTATGAATATCCAAAAACCCGAAATGATTCTCATCGATGTTGACGGTACGCTGGTCGACAGCGTGCCCGATCTCGCCTATTGCATCGATGAAATGATGAAGGCGCTGGGCATGCCCGTGCACGGCGAAGTGGCGGTGCGCAACTGGGTGGGTAATGGTGTGGAACGCCTGGTGCGGCGTGGTTTGATTGGCCAGCTCGACGGTGAACCGGATGAGGCGCTGTTTGAAAAGGCCTATCCGATTTTTCTCGATTTGTACGCGGTCAATATCAGCCAGCGCAGCACCCTTTACCCGGGTGTGCGCGAAGGCCTGGATTACATGAAAGCCGCCGGTTACACGTTGGGCTGCGTCACCAACAAGGCCGCGCAGTTCACCATTCCGTTACTCAAGGATCTTGGTATTCACGATGATTTTGCCAATATCGTCTGTGGTGATACTCTTGCTAAAAAGAAACCCGATCCTCTGCCGTTGCTGCATTCGGCCCAAGTGCTGGGCGTCGCGCCAGAAAAATCCTTGATGCTGGGTGATTCGGTGAGTGATGTGAAGGCCGCGCGTGCCGCTGGTTTTCAGATTATCTGCATGAGTTATGGTTACAATCATGGTGTTGATATTCGTGAATCGAATCCCGACGTGGTGATTGACTCGATGCTTGAGTTGAAAGATTTTTTGTAGAAAGAATTATTTTGTTCCGTCATTCCGGGCTTGACCCGGAATCCAGAAACTTGCCAAAGCCACTGGGTTCCGGCCTTTATGCCCCAGAGGGTATGCGCCGGAATGACGAAAAATAAATTTTATTATTGAAAATAAAAAATGAATCACACCTCACAAATCAAATGGCAACAGGGACGATGGTGCGGCTAGACCGATGCGATTGAATCCCCCTGCCCATTTGATTTTGACGGTATGAACATGAACGCAGAACAATTCGCCGAACTGGCTAAAAAAGTCACGGCAGACAATGTCGAACAAGAGTCCGATTTAAAAATCATCGCCGACCGCATTCCACTAATGCGTGAAGTGCTGGCCGATCTCGATACCCCCCTCAGTACCTATCTCAAGTTAGCCGATGGGCCGTACTCCTATTTATTCGAGTCGGTACAGGGCGGCGAAAAATGGGGACGTTATTCCATTATTGGCCTGCCCTGTCGCACTGTACTGAAAGTCACGGGCAATCTCATTGAGGTGGAAACCGATGGTGAAGTGATGGAGTCGTTGCAAAGCGATGACCCGCTGAGCTGGATTGAGAATTTTCAGGCCCGTTACCGGGTGGCCGAGATGGTAGGTCTGCCGCGTTTTAATGGTGGCCTGGTGGGGTACTTTGGTTACGATACGATTCGTTACATTGAGCCAAAGTTGGCGAATTCTTCACAAAGGAAGCCCAACCCCGATGAGCTGAACACCCCGGACATCTTGTTAATGGTCTCCGACGAAGTGGTGGTGTTCGATAACCTCGGTGGCAAGTTGTATCTCATCGTGCATGTTGATGCGGAGCAGGCCGATGCGTTTGAATCCGGGCAAAAACGTCTCGATGTGCTGGAAGCGCGTCTGCGTGAAGCCACGCCGCGGGCTGAATTACGTGAAAGCCGCGAGGTGAACGAAGCTGATTTTGTCTCCGGTTTTACTGAAGACGGTTTCAAACAGGCAGTGGAAGCGGCCCGCCAATACATCATCGATGGTGACGTGATGCAGGTGGTGTTATCGCAGCGTTTGTCGGTACCTTTTTCTGCACCACCACTGGATTTGTATCGTGCCCTGCGCAATTTGAATCCATCACCGTATATGTTTTATCTGAATCTGGATGATTTTCACATCGCCGGTTCGTCGCCAGAAATTCTCACCCGACTGGAAGATGATGTGGTCACCGTACGGCCCATCGCTGGCACCCGTCGCCGCGGGCATGACGAAGCAGAAGATCGCGCCATGGAAGCCGAGTTATTGGCCGACCCCAAAGAATTGGCCGAACATTTGATGCTCATCGACTTGGGCCGTAACGATGTGGGCCGTATTAGCGAAACCGGCAGTGTTGAACTTACCGAAAACATGCTGGTGGAACGCTACTCGCACGTGATGCATATCGTCTCCAATGTCGAAGGAAAATTAAAGCCGGGGATGTCAGCGATGGACGTATTGCGCGCCACTTTTCCTGCCGGCACCGTGAGCGGGGCACCGAAGATTCGCGCTATGGAAATTATCGATGAACTGGAACCAGTGAAACGTGGCATTTATGCTGGCGCGGTGGGTTACCTGGGCTGGAATGGCAACATGGATACCGCGATTGCGATTCGCACCGCAGTGATTAAAGCGGGTCAACTGCACATTCAGGCCGGAGCGGGTATTGTTTACGATTCACAGCCCAATCTGGAATGGAAGGAAACCATGAATAAAGGCCGAGCAGTATTTCAAGCTGTGGCTATGGCTGAAGCTGGGTTGGACAAACAAAAAGGCAGGCATCGTTAGCCATGTTATTAATGATAGACAACTACGATTCCTTTACTTATAACCTGGTGCAATATTTTGGTGAGTTGGGTGCGGAAGTGAGTGTGCATCGCAATGATCAGATCACTTTGGAAGAAATCATCCGTTTAAACCCGGAACGTATTGTCATATCGCCTGGGCCGTGTACGCCCAATGAAGCCGGTATTTCGCTGGAGGTGATTAAGCATTTTGCGGGCAAGATACCATTGCTGGGTGTCTGTCTTGGTCATCAAGGTATCGGTCAGGCCTTTGGTGGCAAGATTGTGCACGCCGGAAAAATCATGCACGGCAAAACATCGATGATGCACCACAACAATAGCGGGGTGTTTGCAGGGCTGGAAAATCCCTTCGAGGCAACGCGATATCATTCTCTGGTGATTGAAAAAGACAGTTTGCCGGATTGTCTGGAGGTCACTGCGTGGACAGAAACCACTTCTGGTGAAAACAAAGGTGAGCTGGATGAGATTATGGGTGTGCGACATAAAACGTTGGACGTGGAGGGAGTGCAATTTCACCCTGAATCGATTTTGACCCAACATGGCCATGATTTGTTGAAGAATTTTTTACAGCGTTAACTTACGGAGCCTAATTATGGATATGCAGCAAGCCATTCGTGCCGTTACCGAATGCCGCGATCTCGCGCGCGATGAAATGCAATCGGTGATGACGACGATCATGACCGGCGAGGCGACACCGGCGCAGATCGGCGGTTTCCTTATCGGTCTGCGCATGAAAGGCGAGACTATCGACGAGATTACCGCGGCTGCGCAAGTGATGCGCGAGCTGGCCATCAAGGTGGAGGTGAGCGGTGAGCACATCGTGGACATCGTCGGCACCGGTGGCGACGGCAGCAGTACCTTTAATATTTCTACCGCCAGTTGTTTTGTGGTGGCCGCGGCGGGTGGCACGGTGGCCAAACACGGCAACCGATCCGTTTCCAGCAAGTCGGGTAGTGCCGATGTGTTGGAAGCGGCCGGGGTGAACCTGGATCTCGATCCCGAGCAAGTGGCGAAATGCGTCAATGAAGTGGGTGTGGGTTTCATGTTTGCCCCCAAACATCATGGTGCCATGAAACACGCCATCGGCCCGCGCAAGGAAATGGGGGTGCGCACCATTTTTAACGTGCTGGGGCCGCTCACCAATCCTGCCGGCGCACCCAATCAATTACTGGGTGTGTTTAGTAAAGAGTTGGTGGAGCCATTGGCGCAGGTGCTGGCCAACCTTGGCAGTCATCATGTGCTGGTGGTGCATTCGGAAGATGGCATGGATGAAATCAGCATTGGCGCGCCGACCTTTGTGGCGGAACTGAAAAAGGGTGAAATCACCACCTACACCATTCGGCCGGAAGACTTTGGTTTGGCGACGGCGGGTCTGGCCTCACTGAAAGTAGCGGATGCTGCGCAATCATTAACGGTGGTTAAAAGTGTGCTGGAAAACCAGCCGGGCCCGGCGCGGGATATCGTACAACTCAATGCCGGTGCGGCGTTGTATGCGGCGGGTCTGGCGGACTCGTTGGCAGCGGGTATCGCGCAAGCAGGCGAGGTGCTGGCCAGTGGTGCGGCACGGGGTAAGCTGGATTCCCTGATCGCCGTTTCCAATGCTCCACATTAGCAGGCGCATAAATCGAGTATGAGCAATACCCCTGACATTCTCAGAAAAATCATTGCTCGTAAGCGTGAGGAAATTGCCGAGCGTAGCCAGCAGGTAAGTTTGGCGGAGATGATCGAGCGCGCCAAATCTGCTGATACCTGTCGCGGTTTTGTGGCGGCGATGACGGCTAAAATTGCTGCGGGTGAGGCGGCGGTGATCGCCGAAATCAAAAAGGCCTCGCCCAGCAAGGGCGTGATGCGCGAACATTTTGTGCCAGCTGAAATTGCAGCCTCGTATGAAAAAGGCGGCGCAGCCTGTTTGTCGGTGCTCACCGATGCGGATTTTTTTCAGGGCTCGGAAGCATATCTGGGTGAGGCGCGTGGCGCTTGTTCACTGCCGGTGATTCGCAAGGATTTCATCATCGATCCGTATCAGGTTTACGAAGCCCGCGCCATCGACGCTGATTGTATTTTATTGATTGTGGCGGTGCTGGATGATGCACAACTGAGTGAACTTGCCGTGCTGGCCACACAGTTGGGCATGGATGTGCTGGTGGAAGTGCACGACGCCGACGAGCTGGCGCGCGCCTTGCCACTCAATCTGCCTTTGCTGGGGATCAACAACCGTAACTTGCGTACTTTTGAGGTGAGCTTGCAGACGACGCTGGATATGTTGGATTCGATTCCTGACGACCGCATCGTGGTCACCGAGAGTGCGATTCATTCAGTGGCGGACGTGACGCTAATGCGTGAAAATTCCGTCCATGCTTTTTTGGTGGGGGAGGCGTTTATGCGCGCCGAAGATCCGGGTGAGCAGCTGGCGGTATTGTTTGCGGGTAACGGAAGTTTGTAGAAGTATCGGTTGGGGTGAGGTACGAACCCCAACGGTAATGCTTATTCCTTAACGGGCACCAAAGACAACAATGGTTTTACCCTGCGCGGTAATCAGTCCCTGCTCTTCCAGGTTTTTTAACACGCGCCCTACCATTTCTCGTGAACAGCCGACGATACGCCCCAGCTCTTGGCGAGTGATGCGGATCTGCATGCCGTCGGGATGAGTCATGGCATCGGGCTCTTTGCTGAGGTCCATCAGAGTGCGGGCAATACGGCCGGTGACGTCCATGAAAGCCAAATTGCCGACCTTCTGGCTGGTCTTGCGCAGGCGCAGGGCCATTTGCGAGGCCAGTTCGAAGAGGATGTCGGGGTCTTTTTCCGAGAGCTGGCGAAAGCGGTTGTAGCTGATTTCCGCCAGTTCGCACTTGGATTTGGCGCGCACAAAGGCGCTGCGATTGCTGTCGTCACCGAACAAGCCCATTTCGCCAAAGAAGTCGCCGGGGTTGAGGTAAGCCAGTACGATTTCACGGCCGGTTTCATCCTCGATAAGGACGCTGACCGAGCCATCAATGATGTAATACAGCACGTCAGACTTGTCGCCGGCGTAGATGATCAGACTTTTGGCCGGATACTGTCGTCGGTGACAGTGTTCCAGAAAGCGCTCAATGGTGGGCGGTGTGAGGACGACGTCGGGTATAGTGCTCATGTTCGTTTGCTCATGATATTTTGCTTAATTTCTTGTATTGGCCCCACTTTTTGGGCGGGACACACATCCTATCGGCAACGACGTGTAAATACTTTATCCCATTATATGTCTCTTGATGACGAACATCTGCGTAGGTTATGCACAGGTGGGGGCTGGGTTTATAATCCTCGTCCTCCTTGTCGTCAAAAAAATGAAATGGGCGCGGTCATGGCGATGTCATGATGTAGATTTCTGAAGAAAGTGGCAGTGGATGAAATGGGAGCGAATGGGATGAAAGCCAGAATCAAATGGGTGGAAGATGTGATGTTTGTTGGTGAATCCGGCAGTGGTCACTCGATGGTGATTGATGGGCCGCCGGAACACGGGGGGCGCAATTTGGGCATCCGCCCTATGGAATTATTGTTACAAGGCTTGGGGGGGTGCACGGCCTTCGATGTGATGATGATTCTCAAAAAGGCGCGTCAGCCGGTGACCGACTGTGTGCTGGAAATTGAAGCCGAGCGCGCTGACACCGAACCTAAAGTGTTCACCAAAATTCATATTCACTTCATTATCAGTGGTGCCGGTGTGAGTGAAAAACAACTGCAGCGGGCCATTGCATTGTCGGCTGAAAAATATTGTTCTGCCTCCATCATGCTGGGGCAAATGGCTGAGATCACCCACGACTATGAATTGCGCGAGGATTAATGACGCATGATTAAACCCAATCCCACCACCGGCATGCGTCACATCGCGCTATGTGTAAAAAATTACCAAGCCACGGAGCAATTTTACGTTGAATTGTTAGGTATGCGGGTGGAATGGCGGCCGGACGACAATGCCGTGTATCTCACTTCGGGTAACGATAATCTGGCCCTGCATCGAGTTACTAAAAAGTTTACTGACGGACAACATCTGGATCACATCGGTTTTTTTCTGAATGCGATGGATGACGTGGATGAATGGTTTGATTTCCTGCGGGGGCATGGTATCAAAATGAAAACTGAGCCGCGCACCCATCGTGATGGCGCGCGCAGTTTTTACTGTCTCGACCCTGATGACAATACGGTGCAGATGATTTATCACCCGCCGATGGTGATCGCAGAAAAAGTGGCGGCGAAATAAATCGCAATGATTAACCCTCTGCCCAAACTTCAGCTCAAGGATTTTAATAATCTCACCAAGACTCTGAGTTTTAATATTTACGATATCTGTTACACGCAAGACGAGGCGCAGCGGCGTGCCTATATCGAATACATCGACGAAGAATATAACGCCGAGCGGCTCACCAAAATACTCACTGATGTGTGTAATATTGTGGGTGCCACGGTACTCAATATTGCCCACCAGGACTACGAGCCGCAGGGCGCCAGTGTGACCATGCTGATCTCCGAAGAGCCGATGATGTCCGAGGGCATCTCCAATGCTGAGGCCCCCGGTCCGCTGCTGGAGGCGGTTTTACCGGAAACCATTTTATCCGAAGCCGTTTTATCGGAAGCTATAGTCGCGCATCTCGATAAAAGCCACATCACCGTACACACCTATCCTGAAAGTCATCCCGACAATGGCATCAGCACCTTCCGTGTTGATATCGACGTGTCCACCTGTGGGCGCATCTCGCCGCTGAAAGCATTGAATTATTTAATTCACAGTTTTGATTCCGACATCGTCACCATGGATTACCGGGTGCGGGGCTTTACCCGTGATGTCGATGGCCTCAAGCATTACATCGATCATGAAATTAATTCGATACAGAACTTCATCGCCCAGGATACTAAAGAGCGTTATCAAATGATTGACGTTAACGTGTTCCAGGAACATATTTTTCACACCAAAATGATGCTCAAGGAATTTGAACTGGATAATTATTTGTTCGGTGTGGGTAAAAAAGAACTGGAAGTCAGCGCGCGCAAGCGCATTAAACAGCGTTTAAAAAGGGAAATGCTGGAGATTTTTTATGGTAGGAATATATAGGGGCAGGGAAAAGGGGAAAGATAAAAGAGGAACAGTGCTATGCCGTTAACTCCTCATCGTCATACCGGCGAAGAGAGGTTGCCGGTGTTCATGCCCTCAATGCCACCGAGAACTCTACATTCCAGATATGCTGCCTGCTACGGCAAAACAAGCCGGCAGGGTGGGCAGGTTTTTCATGCCCACGCGGAAGGTGAGAATTAACTTATAACCAAAACGCCGTGCGCGTCATGATCTTCGAAGTGAGCTTCATAAATTTTTTCAGCGGGTAAGGCAGTTCTGCGCCGCCGGCTTCCAGCGCGACCGTGGCGTGCTGGCTTTCATCTTCTTTCATTTGTTCGAGAATGGCGCGGCTTTTGGCGTCTTGTTCGGGCAGTTGTTTGAGATGCTCTTTGAGGTGTTTGACTACTTGCTCTTCCGTTTCGGCGACAAATCCCAGACTCCATTTGTCTCCGGCCAGTCCGGCCAATGCACCGATGGCGGCGGAGCCGGCGTACCAGACGGGATTTAGTAAGCTGACGTGGGTGCCGAGTTCTTTGGCGCGTTTTTCACACCAGTCGAGGTGATCGTTTTCCTCCATTGCGGCACGTTCCATTTGTCGGCGTACGGTCGGCAGTTTGGCGGTGAGTGCCTGGCCCTGATACAAGCCTTGTGCGGCCACTTCCCCGGCGTGGTTGATGCGCATCAGTCGACCGGCTAATAGGCGCTCGGCATCGCTGAGATCAACTTCATTTTGAGCGTGGGCGGGATTCGCTCGCTCGGTAATTTTCGGTTGGCCAAAGAGGGTGCGGATGCCTATGTCGGCACCCATCAGTAATTGATCCAGCGGGGAATATTGGCGCTGAGTGCTTTGTTTATTGTCCATGCGAACAGTTTAGCGTGTTTTGTGTGGGGATTCGATAGTGCTGAGTGTTGAGGACTAAGTGCTAAGTGCTAAGTGCTAAGTGCTAAGTGCTAAGTGCTAAGTGCTAAGT
>CAYNYJ010000073.1:0-16147 GCA_964401355.1 uncultured Ectothiorhodospiraceae bacterium
CCAAAGCAGAAGCCAGGGCCAAAGCAGAAGCCAGGGCCAAAGCAGAAGC
This sequence comes from uncultured Ectothiorhodospiraceae bacterium, assembly GCA_964401355.1. GTDB lineage: Bacteria > Pseudomonadota > Gammaproteobacteria > SZUA-152 > SZUA-152 > SZUA-152. Next base: position 50 of record CAYNYJ010000073.1, read on the forward strand.
CAGGGCCAAAGCAGAAGCCAGGGCTAAAGCATAAGACAAGGCCAAAGTAGAAGACAATATGACTTAATCCTCAACATTGTCTGACAAGATTGAACCTGTTGCATTGGTGAAATTTGTTTCAGATTTTGAAACGGCTTACCAGGCGGGTGACATTAATCAATTGATTACCCTTTTTGCATCGACAGTGCGCACCAATGATCAAATTGATTTGTCAGGTGTTCAGACTGAATATCAGGCTTTTTTTGAAAGTAGCACTGAGCGAAAAATCCAGCTAGCGGACTTGCGTTGGGAGCATGAGGGAAATTATGTGAGAGGCGTAGGAGAATATAAAACGTCTGTACATCGTAAAGGTGAACCATCAGTCTATCTGGAAAAGGGAAAAGTTACCTTGCAGTTGGAAAATCGTTCGGGTAAGTTACAAATTACCCGATTCTATTTTTCAGAAGGCGTTGTACTTGATACACCTCAGCCAAATCAGAATTCTGCTCAGCGTATTTCTGACGAGGAGCTAGAGACTTTAATTGACGTCTTGGTTTGGACCTATGGGGCTGGTGATATTGAGCGATTTATGAATCTGTTCTCAACAGATGCGCAAACCAATGAGCAAAATACGGTACAAGGTATTCGTGAAGATTATCTCAGTTTGTTTAATAGCACATCATTCCGGCGAATTTCATTTGAAGATCTGACCTGGAATTGGGATGGTGAAAAAGCCCATGGTGAGGCCGCGTACGGAGTGGAAGTTCGAGCTAATGGTGAAGGTAAAATTGATTACTACACAGGGCAATTATGGATTCAGGTGGAACGAAGGGGGGGCGATGTTCGAATTACCCACTTTTCATTTGTTGAATAATGAGTAACAGATATGTGTAAGGGCTGAATTGCAGTTTAATTCATTTTTCAGGACGTAGTTATTTACGAGGAACTAAAATGAAAAAAATGATACTAGTGATATGCGCAACTCTGGCAATAAGTAGTTATGCGGTTGCAAGTGAAGAAATGCAATTGGCTGCTGCCATTGGTGCCGGTTCGAGTTCAACAGCAACAACTCCAGATGTAACGGCAACAGGTGATGCTGCAACTACTGCGAGTGGCGGTGCAGGTTCAGCCGCAGTATCGGCTGCGTCGATAGGAACTGCGGGGATGGTAACCGTAGGTGTATTAGCGGCGGGGGCGATAGCAGCATTGGCGAGCGGAGGTAGTTCCAGTACGTCACAACACTAATCGTATTATGCAGATTCTGGAAATTGTCAGGTTTTCAGAAACAGGAGCTGGAGTTTAACGTTATATTTTGGCTTCTGTTCGGGTATGAGATAAATGCCCCTAGTGATTATTGCTAGGGGCATTTTGTTTGCGCTAAGGTTTTGTGGCACGGTATTTATAATAATTATATGATGCACAAATTGGTCACTCTTGATAAGACATAAACAACATCGCGGAAGGTGGCTGGGCGGTATTGCTACGGGCTTGTTCGCATCATTTTTTTGGGGTGCGATTGAAATGACTGCGGCGGCACCCACAACCATGGGGCAAACGGGGATCATCAATATGCCGAGCGCTCGCGTTGATGAGGATGGCAGCCTACGTTTTGGGCTTAGCCAATATGCACCTTACACGACGTTCTGGAGTAGTTTGAGTTTGTTCCCACGGCTGGAACTTGGGGCACGTTATACCTCCATCGAAAACACAGTGGGCCTGACGATTAATGACAATTTTGGTACGTTTAAGGATAAAGCCTTTGATATTAAATTATTGTTAGTGCAAGAACAGCGTTACCTGCCTGCCATTAGTTTTGGTTCCCAGGATTTTCTGGGGACGCGTGTCTTTGATGCGGAATATGTGGTGATGAGTAAATCAATCGGGTCATTGGATTTTAGTCTTGGATATGGGCGCGCCCGGATTGATGGTTATTTTGGAGGTGTTGAATACCAGCCAAACTGGGCGAAAAATTTTAGTTTTATGTTTGAGTATGATGCACTTGATTACCCGCGTGAACGGTTCTCCGATATCAGTGGGGCGATAGAGTATAAAGGCGGCTCAAGTTTTGGCGTGAATTATAAGGCAGGTTGGCTAGGGATTAATATTGCTTATCAACGGGGGAGAGATTTGGGGATTAATGCCTATTTTTCCATTCCCTTAATGGACAAGGAGTTTATTCCCAAACAGGATGAACCGCCAGTATTTACACAGCCAGATACGAAACCTGAACGCGGCACGATATTACTGTGGTTATCCGATTCGGCATATCAGCGGAAACTGGTTACCGCATTAGAGCGGCAAGGGTATAAAAATGTGCAAATATTATTGCACGGGCAGCAACTCGAAATTGGTTTCTCTCATCCTCGTATCAGTTTGGTCGGGCGTGCAGTAGGGCGTTTGGCGCGCACCGCATTATTGCTTGGGCCAACTGATTCAACCAGCTTGCGTATCACCTATTTTACGTTAACTGACCTGGCCTTGGTTACATATCAGTTTAACAGTCTGGCGTCATTGCAGGGCTTTTTTGAAGGTAAGGTGACTTACGGTGAATTGTTAACAGAATTGACGGTAAGTTATGCGGACACGGCTACGGCAAGACGGTTGTCAGAGCTTAATCTGGACAGGGAGATTGAAGCGGATAAATCAACATTTCAGGATTCGTATTTTCAATGGGTATCCAATGAAGATGGAGATGCGATTAGCTTCAAAAAAGAAGATCAATCACTGGGTAGTTTTCGTGTATCACCTATCAATGCGGGGATTTATTTTAATGATGCCAATGGCGTTTTCAGGTATGAAACTTTTGCCCTGGCAAAATACTCCCGTCATATGCGCCGTGGTTTATTTTTGAAAAGTGCGGTTCGATTGAGCCTTTTTGAAGATGTAAGTCGTGTCGTTGATCAATCAAACAGTACGCTACCTCATGTGCGAAGTGATGTGGCAGATTATAAACGTGATGCGAATTTCAAAATTGACCGTTTATTGCTGAATCAGTATTTGCAATTACGACCGCGGCTGTATGCACGAGTGTCTGCCGGGTATTATGAAGAAATGTTCGGTGGCGTTGGCGGGCAGATATTGTATCTTCCCAAACAAGGTTCCTGGGCGACGGATCTGTCGCTGGATTTTGTCAAACAGCGGAACACCAATGGTGGTTTTGGATTTCGTTCCTATGAAACGACAACGGCCATTGCGGCAGTGCATTATCAGGTACCCAAGCATGGCTTGACCTTTACGCTGCGAGGTGGACGGTTTCTGGCAAAGGATGTCGGTTTTCGCTATGAGTTTCAGCGGCGTTTTCGTTCTGGGGTGCGTATTGGTGCCTGGTATACGGTCACGGATGGTGATGATATTACTAAGCCGGGTAGTCCGGATGACCCCTATCGGGATAAAGGCATCTTTGTATCTATTCCTTTGGGGAGTATGCTGACAAGGGATACGCAGGCAACAGCGCGTTTTGCTATTTCCCCGTGGACACGTGATGTGGGGCAAATGGTAAAATCGCCCGGGGATTTGTATACCTTGCTGGAGGATCCACTATTGCTGGATTGGAGTGAGCATCATTTGTTGTCCGACTTCCATCGTTAAGCGGGAGAGAATTTCTTAATGCCGTTGCTATATAAGAATAATAAAATATAACTATAAACAGTAGAGGGTGGTATGGAAACACGAGTTACAGGTAGCGACATTGGTAGAAAAGTCTCAACAAGCATAGTGATTATTGTAGCTGCCGTGCTGGGTTACTTGTTTATGTTGACAAGTGTCAGTGCCAAGACGCTGACGTCTGACCAACTGAAGCTTATGAGCCAATTGCCTGCTGCTCAACAAGAGAAGTTGCTCGAATCGTTTGACGGTAATGTACCGGTTAAGAAACTCGTTCCATTGGCGATGCCCGTTGTTGTCAATCCAGTATCGCCGCTTAATCCAGCACTGTCGGCTAATCGAACTGAGTTGTTATTGCCCTTTGGTTATGAATTGTTCTCAGGTTCTCCAACCACATTTTCACCCGTTACGGAAATCCCTGTTCCCATTGATTATGTTATTGGACCAGGTGACACCGTTCAGGTGCAATTATTTGGTAAAGAGAATGCGGAGTATGAGTTGATGGTTGATCGTGATGGTCAGCTTCAATTTCCCGGAATAGGCCCAATTGCGGTTACCGGTATGCGTTTTATTGAATTGAAGGAAGATTTGGCACGTCGTATTCACAAAAAGATGCCGGGCGTAAAACCTTATGTTTCGTTAGGTGCGTTGCGTTCCATGAGAGTTTTTGTCATGGGTGACGTTAACCGCCCCGGTTCATATATGGTCAGCTCGCTGTCGACAATGACCAATGCATTGTTTGTCAGTGGTGGAGTGAAGACCATTGGTTCATTAAGAAACATTCAATTAAAACGTCGAGGCAAGGTGGTTCAGCATTTCGATTTATATGATTTGCTGTTAAAGGGGGACACCAGCAAGGACGTCAGGATTCAACCGGGTGATGTGATTTTTATCCCACCTGTGGGTAAAACCGTGGGTGTTTCTGGCGAGGTCAGGCGGCCCGCCATTTATGAGATTACAAGTGAAAAAACGGTTCAACAGCTGATTGAAATAGCGGGAGGATTGTTGCCTACGGCCTATGGTCCGGCTACCCAGTTGGCACGCATTAATACACAGGGTGAGCGAACACTGATCAATGTCGATCTTTCATTGGCTTCGGAAAATGCACGTCTGATTCGCGATGGTGACATCCTGAAAGTACTTCCTGTGTCCGATAAAATGGAGAATGTTGTTTATCTCTCTGGCCATGTGCAACGGCCTGGTGGCTTACAATGGTTTAAGGGAATGCGCCTTTCTGACGCGATTCCCAACATCAGGCACTTGCTGCCTGAACCTGGGTTGCGTTTTGTCCTGGTAAGGCGTGAGCGTCAGTCTGACAGGATGATTGAAGTATTAATCTCTCGACTGGATGAAGTCTTTGTTGACCCAGACTCTCCTTCTAACCTGGTATTGCTTCCGCAGGATCATATTTTCTTATTTGGTCTCACTAAGAGTGCGCTGGAAAATCGTACTGCCGTTTTGTCCCAATTGGTACAAGAGCTGAGGCAACAAGTCAGCCAGGGGCAGCCTGAGTCTGTGGTGCGTATCGAAGGAAATGTGCAATGGCCGGGAGAATATCCTTTGCCCGCCAAATTGATGTTGCCTGATTTACTGCGAGCAGCGGGTGACGTTAAACCAAATACGGATCTGCATTACGTGTTAGTGGTGCGAGAGAATAGTGAGGGAAGCAACGTTACGACGCAGTCGTTTGATTTTACTCGACCATCAGGTCTCGATGCTGCACATGCATACGCGCTTTCACCTCGCGATGAAATCTATGTGTTTGAAGAGCAGCAGGATCGTCCAGAATTGCTGGCAAAAACGCTAACAAAACTCAAACAGCAAGCCAGCCTGCGGGCACCTGCTTTAGTGGTTAGCATCAGTGGTTTTGTACGTTCTTCAGGCGAATATCCTTTAGAGCCTGGAATGACTGTCGCTAATTTAATTCGGGCTGCGGGCGGGCTTATAGAGTCGGCCTATAGTCTTGACGCAGAAATTAGCCGCTATGATGTCGATCTTCATCAGGCTCGTAAGGTTGAACATTTCTCTGTGACACTGGACAAGATATTTTCGGGTGACGAGTTTGCAGATATCGTGTTGAAACCGCATGACCGTCTACAAATAAAACGCCTCCCTCACTGGGCTGAGAAACGCGTGGTTGAACTCAATGGTGAGTTTCGGTTTCCTGGAAAATATCCTGTTAGCAGGGATGAAACATTGCTCGATGTTATTAAACGTGCGGGGGGGATGACAGATCAAGCCTTTCCCGAGGGTGCGATACTGTTGCGCGAGAGTTTGCGCCAGAAAGAACAAAAACAGCTTGATACTTTGCAATTGAGGTTAGAGTCCGATTTAGCAGCGATTGACTTGGAAAAATCCCAGCCTGGGTCGCAGACTAGAAGTGAAGAACAACGCTCTGTTGGTATGGCGAGTTCATTGTTGCAACAATTGCGTTCCACCAAGGCAGTTGGTCGCTTGGTGATTAATTTATCAGAAATGTTAAAAAATGATGACGATGATGATGCCGATGCAAGATATGATGTATTGCTTCGGGATGGTGATAAGTTATTTGTACCTCAGGTGACCCAGGAAGTGACAATCCTGGGTGAAGTTCAACATGCAACATCACATTTTTTTACACAGAACATAACGGTCAGTGAGTACATCGATAAAAGTGGCGGTTTGACGTATCGCGCGGATGAGGATCGAATTTATGTTGTGCGGGCGAATGGTGAAGTGTTACCCAGTCATGCCGCTGACTGGTTCGCAGAAAATGTGCATATCAGGCCAGGAGATACCATTGTAGTGCCTCTGGATGCAGAACGTTTAAAACCATTGACCCTGTGGACTAGCATTAGTCAGATCGTCTATCAGCTTGGTATTGCCGCGGCGAGCTGGAATGCAGTGGGTATCTTTTAAAAGATCTTTGTCATTATAAAGAAGTCCGATAAAAATTATATTACTGGGTGATATGGTAATGGAAGAACCTGGATCAAAAGTACATAAACTAGAATCAAGCGCGGAGCGTATTGCATCCGTTGAAACTCCAGTCGATATTGATAGAGGAAAAAAAACGCTTGTTCCTCCTGCTGAGGAAATTGTGCGTTATGTGGCTATCCCTCATTATGATACTACTTTATCGGGTGATGAGGATTCAATAGATTTAATGGCGCTTTGGTCGGTCGTACAAAAATATAAAATTGCTTTATTGAGTGTGGTGTTGTTGGCTTTATTGCTTTCAACGGCTACTGCTTTGTTAATGTCACCGGTCTATCGGGCAGAACTCATTATGGCTCCTGCCATTGAAGAAAGACCTGGGAGAATGGCTTCGTTAGCGGGACAGTTTGGTGGGTTGGCTTCGCTGGCAGGAGTGAGCATTTCTTCCAGAAGTGGAGACCTCAGCCGTATTTTAGCAACCCTGCAATCGCGTGCTTTTCTGGTGCCTTTTATGAAGGAAGAAAAAATTCTTAGCGTATTATCGGCACAATCCGCAGAATCTGATTTGTCGGTACTGGATGCTTATTCTTTTTTCACTAAAAATGTGCTCGATGTGCGGAAAGACACCAAGACGGGACTGGTGACCTTGAGCATTGAATGGAAAGAACCAACCATCGCAGCATTATGGGCGAATAGTTTGGTTTTTCGGTTTAATGAACATCAACGTAAGAGTGCCATTCGTGAGGCCGAACAAAGTATTGAATTTCTGAATAGCCAATTACAGCAAACAGGTGTGGTGAATATGCAGCAGGCTATTTATCGACTCATTGAATCGCAGACAAGGGCGATTATGTTGGCTAACGTGAAAAAAGAATATGTTATGCAGGTGATTGATCCCGCTATCGCGACAGAAAAACCGGTTGCCCCCAAAGTCAGATTGATTATTATTTTGGGCCTTGTGCTTGGGCTTATGCTCGGAGTGCTTTTGGTTTTTATATTACATGTCATCGAGAATGTAAAATTACAAGCAAAACCGGTGAACTAGTTATTTCCAAAATGCTAAAATACTGGTAAGGAATATAATTTGAGATGACGGATCAACCAGCCAGTCGTAATGTTGTTTGGCACAACGCCACGGTAACCCGTGAGCGCCGCCAAATCCAGAATGGTCATAGCAGCGTGATTCTCTGGTTTACTGGCCTTTCTGGCGCGGGAAAGTCCAGCCTGGCCCATGCAGTAGAAGAACAATTGCACCAATTGGGCTGTCGTACCTATGTTTTAGACGGCGATAATGTTCGTCATGGTCTGTGTGGTGATCTTGAATTTTCTGTGGAAGATCGTATCGAAAATATTCGTCGTATCGGTGAAGTGGCAAAATTGATGCTGGAATCGGGGATGATCGTCATGACCGCTTTCATTTCGCCTTTTTGTGCTGAGCGTGAGACTGCACGTAAGCTGGTTCCGCATGGGGATTTTCTCGAAATTTACTGTCATGCCGATATTGAGGTGTGTGAAGCTCGAGATGTAAAAGGTATTTACCGACGCGCGCGCGCCGGTGAAATCAAAGATTTTACCGGGATCTCTTCGCCCTACGAAGCGCCCACAAAACCTGAGCTAATGGTTGATACTGGTTCGCGTCCTATTGAAGAATGTGTTGATGCTGTATTTGTCCTGCTTCGGCAGCGTGGCATTATTTCGTAGTAAAATTTTTTGAATATCATTGTGAAGTTGCCCACAGGGTGTATGCACCCTGTGGGCAATTGCTGATTGTTGCTGTAAATTTTTGTACGTTCTGCGGTACTCCTATAATCGATGAATACTCAAGCCCAATGGCTCGGCAACATCGATCATTTGTGGGCGAGTGATGATTGCGGTGCTGGCTAACTCAGGTTGCAGGTATTTTTCTCCGACACGTTTTAAATCCTCAAGCGTGACGGCGAGGATACGTTGGCGTTGTTGTTGGCGTTGTTCAGCGCTGCGGCCATAAAGGGCGCTGTGAAAGGCGTCTTTGGCCTCGCCCGCCGGGGAGGAGGGTTTATCCAAACTGCTAATAACGCCGAGGATGGCTTCTTCCACTTGGCGCCATTGGTGTTTTTCACTGAGTAACCAATAAATTGAATGATCAAAATCCGTGAGTGTTTCGGCCAGGCGTGGATCACGGTAAGAGTAAAAACGGAAGCTGGCGCTGTCAGAATCCTGGCTGGCACCACCGCCGTAGGCGCCGCCTTGTTCACGAATGACTCGGTGTAAAAAGCCATTGCGTAAGAATCCACCCAATACGGCCAATGCAGGTGCATCTGGATGGGCGGAAGAGACAGTGGGATAGGCCTTGGCGCAGAAATTGACGGAGGTACTGGTGGTCCAAAGTTCTTTTATGGTTTGGCGTTTCTCCGGAAGAGAGAAGTTTATGTGTTGACCGCTGATGGGTGCTGGCCATAGTTCGGCACAATCTTTTTGTAGCTCAACCAAGCTGTCCTTTTCTCCAATCAATAAAAATTGACTCGGTGCGGATTGCAAAATGTGATGAAGCTGTGCCATTTTTTCGGCCAGTTGGGCGATGGAATTGTCTTCGTTCAAGCTATCATCGAGTTGCTTGATATGTTGAATGCTGGTGAGGCCGGAGAGTTGTTGTTTAAGGGCGGCGGTCGGACTCATGCCAGCGCTGGCGGCCTGCATTGCGAGTACGTGCCCTCGTCCGGTAATACTTTGCTCGCGGTGTGCGCGCATTTGTGCCATGAGTTCACGGATGCGGCTATGTTCATCAAAGCGGGCGGTGTGAAATATGTCACGTGCCAATTCATTAAAGGCCTGGTGATTTCTTGCCAGCGCCTTGCCAGAAAGAACGAAGTGGCCAGAGGATGACTGTTCGTTGTCGATGGCACCGCGTAAGGTGATGTAGGCACCGATACCACCGCTGACGCTGCTTTGCTGCTCCTGCATGGTGAGATAGTCGCGTTCGCCGCAGCCCAGTTCCGTCAAGCCGTTAGTGTAATAGGGCATAACGGCGAGTAGCTCGTCACTGAGCTTGGGAAGTTCAACGATGAGCTGTTGATAGATCAGGCCATTGGTGCCTTGCTCGAATGTATGTGTGGGGCGACTATTGATGACACTTTGTTTACCGCTGGCGATGTGCAGTTTTTCGGGGACATCTTCCAAGCCGACTTTCGGCAACAGGCTTTCATCATCTTGTCGGTTTTGACGTTCTTCAAGTTGTTTTGCGAGTTGCACAATGTGTTGTTTTTCATTGTCACTGAGCTCGTTTTTGATTTGTGCCAAGCGTGCGCTTTCGGCGGCGTCACGACGGGCGGCAATCTGACCATCGGGTTTCAGGGTGAGCCGTATACGGTGCGGGTTGTCCAGTAGCAGGCTTTGAATGAGATTGGGTATGAGCTGCGGATCCTGGATATCACTGCGTAATTGTTCCAGTACCGGTGTCAGATTCAGTGCCGCCAGGGCATCTCCGTGATGCACGGCAGTGCAGAGTGCGTCCAGAATTAACTGTAATCCGTAAGGATAACCGCCGCCGCCAATTTCGCGTTGTTCCATTTCCAGTTGGTGTAGCACGGCCTCGACTCGCGCTTGGGGAACGCCCTGTTCGATGATGTTTTGTAGCGTCGATATAATGAGTTCTTCAACGGCTTGCACGTCGTCGGAGCTGCTGCCTTCCAGGCCGCAAGTAAAGGTCATTTCCTTGTTGGCGTTGTCGAGCCCACACAGGGGGGAGGGTGCCGTGCCCAGGTCGCTGGTTTCCAGTGCCTGTTGCAGCGGGGAGGCACTGTCATCCAGCAACACCCCTGCCAGCAGTTCGGCCGTTAACGCGGCGTGCAAATCGGTAGCCGGGCCGAGTAACCAGCTCATGACGATGTGGGTTTTATTGCCATCTTGATCCGCTTCCTCCAGTGCATAATGTTCTTCGACATTGAGCGGTGCAAAAAAGCGTTTCTCAAAAGGCACCTGAATTTGTTCATCGGCGCGCTGAAAACGGTTTAACACGCGATCTTCAAACTGTTGCTGAAGTTCTGTTGCGGGGATGTCGCCGTAGGTCATGAAAATCGCATTGGAAGGGTGGTAGTGTTTTTTGTAAAAGGCCTTGAGTTCGGCATAACTGAGATCGGGAATATCCGTGGGTTCCCCGCCGCTGTTGAAGTGGTAAGTCGTGCTCGGGAATGTGTATTTGTTCAATGCTTGCCAGAGGGTGCTGACCGGTGAACTCATGGCACCTTTCATTTCATTAAAAACGACGCCCTTGAATGTCAGTTCGCTGTTGGGGTCATCGGCGGTAGCGAATTCGACGCGGTGACCTTCTTGCGCAAAATCAAGTTCGTCCAGGTTGGAGAAAAATACGGCGTCGAGATACACGTCCAGCAGATTAAAATAATCTTTACGATTTTGGCTGGCGAAGGGGTAGGCGGTCCAGTCGCTGCTGGTGAAGGCATTCATAAAGGTGTTGAGTGAGCGGCGGATCATCATGAAAAAGGGATCGCGAACGGGGTAGCGTTCACTGCCACACAGTGCCGTGTGCTCCAGAATATGAGCAACGCCGGTGGAGTCTGTGGGCACGGTGCGCAGTGCCACCAGAAAAACGTTTTCGGTATTGTCGGCGGCCAGATGAAAATGCTGGGCGCCCGTCTGGATATGCTCAAATTCATCCATGACCAGACCCAGAGAAGCAATGGTTTCCCGGCGAAGGTGGCGAAAATTGGGGTGTGCCTGGATGTTGTGTGTTGTAGGGCTAGTTGTGACGTTTGTTTCGTTCATTAATGGTTCCGTAGTTAACAGCAGGGTGGGTCGATAAAGTAGAGTCGGTTGTTCGTTTAACAAGACAAGGTTAGCGCAGAGGCGTGGGGAGTGCCATGTCCTGGGCTTGTACAATAGTTTGGCAATGTTACGTTATCAGGAAAATTTTAGTGTCACTAATAATTCAGCATAGGCGACAAGGAACGCCCATTCACGGTTGATCTGGTTGCAGTCTTCCTCAATGGGCTTGAGTGCGAACAGGTCATCCACGACGTATTGCATGGAAAGCAATACCGCCGAGCCGGGTACATCGGCCAGAAATGTTGTGGCTTCGTCTTTACGGTTGAATTTTTTATTCAGATTCAGGTCTTTGGCCATTTGTCGTAATTGACTCATTTTTAACGCGGTTAAGCGCTGGGCCAGCGGAATGAGTCTGCCCTTGCGTGCAATGCCGGATTTGGCCAGGGCTTCCATAATCTTGCGATCAGGATCAAAAGGGGTGACGTGCAGAGTGACGGTGTGTTCGCGGGCCGCATAGTGTGCAAAGTAGTTGCTGAATTCATGGCCACCAAAGCGTGACATCAGTTCCCGGGTAATCAGGCGTGGCGACTTTATTTTATAGGCGTGCAGTTGCTGGCGTGCATGCGGGGTGAGTGTCGATAAACGTAAGCCTGCGGGTGCAGGTTTTTCTGCGATGCCTGCGGTTGTATCTTTTGAAAGTGTTGCTTGTTGATGATCCGGTTTTTGCAGTTGTGCCAGAAATTGATCGAGTTCGACAAAACCGGGGCGGTTAAAGGCGAGAAAGGTGGCAAGTGCCATTATGTCGCCTTGGGTAATGAGTACCTGGAGTTGTTCAACGCCACGTTCATCCAGGCCGGTTACTGACAGCCCTTTCAGCAGCGGGCGGCCACGCGGGCGTGAGGGAATGGGGCTTGCTGGTGGTGCGTGGTTTTGCGGTTCAGCGCGGCTGAGTAATCGTTGCACCGCAAGCAGGGCGAGTATGGTGCCCAAAACGATTAAAAGTGGTGCAGGAGAAATCATGGAGTTGATGTGCGCGAGCCTGATCCTGGTTGACGTGTGGTACGTAGCTTTGTTTGGGTCATTGCGTCGTCGCCGTATTAGCACGACGGTGCACAGTATACCTGTAAATAGATAGCACTTCGCTGAGTGTTGTCGTTGGGAATTATCATGGCGCGGTGGAAATAGGTGTAAATGTCCCCTTGATGAGTGCTCATGGGCATTGGTAAGTTTGATTATTTTGTGGTGAGGTATGAGAATTGCCTCTTTCAAAAAATATTCAGTATTTCGTCAAAGACCTCTTAAGGCTTGCGGCTGGTGGACGATAACAGGGTTGGAGTCATATTCAATTTTCATATGAATCTCCCTGTAATTTATTTAATACAATGACTTACACTTTAAATTTAGAGTATATTATAGGAGAAGGTTATGGATATTAGTGGTGTGTCGATACCGGTTGTGCCGGCTTCTCAGCAAGAACCCCCTCGTGATGCTCAACTGCAAACGGCGGTGAGTGAAGCCTCGCAAAGCGAGCCGCAGCAGAATAATACTCAATCGGAATCCAGTGCTCGTCGGGATGAGTCTTCAAGCGTCGGTCAAAATATAGATGAACGCGCTTAGCTGCTCGCGCAGAATATCAGAAAACCCCTGAGATCACCTGTAGTATCAGGATATTTTTCATTATAAATCAATAATATAGATATTTTAGTTAATCGTTTTTCTTAGGTGATATAACGTAGCGTTCGAAATAATCCCGTGACATCTCCTGGCCGCGTTCAAGCTGTAATGGGGTCATCCTTTCCAATAATGTCTCCCGTGCTTGGGCAGCCTCTTCCAGGCCCTGAGCGCTGGCCATATTAAACCACACGTAAGCCAGCACAAAATCTTGCGGTACCCCGTCACCTCGGTTGTATTTTTGGCCCAAAGCAAGTTGTGCGCAACTGTCTCCCTGTTCCGCAGCCTGGTTGTACCAGTAAAATGCTTTGATGCGGTCTGTTAGCGTTCCCAAGCCTGCATCAAATAACTCTGCTAGCTGTGTTTGCGCCGGGCTGACATGGTGTCCCGCAGCAAGGTTCAGCCAGTATAAGGCTGTTTCATCGTCTCTCGGAATGCCTTTTCCCTGACGATAAAGCAGGCCGACTGCGTATTCGGCTTGTTCATAGCCCTGTTCCGCAGCTTTGAGGTACCACTCTAGTGCTTTTGCGGGATCAGCAGAACCGATTGCCCCTTGATTGATCAGCGAGCCGAGCTGGTGCTGTGCTGCGGCAATGCCATATTCGGCGGCTCTTTCAAACCAGTGGGCGGCTTTGCTCACGGATTCGTCGATTCCCAGGCCGTGTATGAGCATGAGTGCCAGGTTATACATGGCCTCAGGAATGTCCTGTTTGGCGACGGTTTGAAAATAACAGGCGGCTTGATCATAGTCACGGATGGTTCGATCTTCGCCAGCGTAGACTACCCCCAGCGCATTAAGCGCCCCGTGATGGCCCTGTTTTGCCGCTTTTTCCAGCCAGGGCATGGCCTTGCTGATGTTTTTTGTGACCCCGTCGCCATGCTGATAAAGGCTGCCGAGAAAATATTGGGCGTCCGCATCCCCCTGATCAGCCAGCAAATTAAATTCCCGAAAGGCGAGCGCGTATTCCTGACGTTTAAAAGCCGCCAAGCCATCCCCCAGCCCCGCCCAGGCAGGAATGGTGGCGGTAAACTGCAGCGGGGAGGGATAAAGAAAATCGAGCTTATGATTCACTGGAAATCCTAAATTATCAGAAGAATCGTTTTACAAAAAGTGTGGATACAAACCCTTGTGATCAACCACGTATGATCAACCACTTAAAGACTGGCGCAGTCTGTCGGTGTTAGGCAACTTTGGAATTACTGAAGTTATCGGTCATTTCGGACGGGTTCTGAACCTGTCCGCCAATGAATTGATTGAATATTGAGTGTGTCTGTATAGGCACTAGGAAAACCATGAATCGATGGCAAACTCTGCCCATATTTTCGAACAAATAATGGGTGAGCTGTGCGCCGCAGTGGTGGCCGGCGGAACGAATGCCGGCAGGTGGTGTTTAGCCCGTTAAACCAGGGCGTGGTTTCGCTGTATAGTCGTAACGTTTGGTATCCCTCCGACGACGGCTGTTGCGTTGTGTTATCACCCCTTTTTTCTGAAAATCCGCGGCCAGAATGACGGATCCCATGTCGGGTTTCAGGTATTCAATCCGACAGTGTTCATGCTCGTGCCCGAGGCCTCCCACGAAATACTGGCCAAAAATCACTTCATTGTTGTTGACCACCACGGCATAGACACCGTCGAGCAGCGGAAAGGCTGGGTCCACAATAATGATGTGCCCGTCTTCAAATTCGGGGGACATGCTGTCGCCAATGACGCGCAAGGCGTAGGCCTCCATACCTTCAGAACTGCAACCGCTTTGTGCCATGTTTTACCTCAATCAGTTTCGTCGATATTTTGTGCATCCGCCGCCGCCAGCACACTGCAAGTCTCCGTCACTGGGTCAAACACAATAACGGCGTCTTTATTCTCCAGTTGGTGGATAACCTGCTGCACCTTTTGCTCCAAGGAAACCTCGTGTTCCCCGTAATCCGTACCGCTGCGAGTCACGAACTCTTCCACTAGGGAGTAAACCGTATCGGGGGGTAATTGTTGATAGGGAATTTTCATACGGATGGGCCGTGCCACTTGAACGGGGGGGAATTGAGCTGGAAGAAGAACCAACCCAGTCTATTATAACAGATTTACTGGGATTCTTGAATGGTGCTTTTGCATCACCCATAGGCCTAGTTGGCAATATGACCCGTGGTGGTGCTTTTGTCATTCATCCTTTTTGCAATGTGGGAATGAATAGTTTATCACTATAAATTACAGTTTTTGTTGAATAATCGTGCTGGTAAGGAGTTGTGGTATCGATGAGCAAGCTGTTAAAAATCGGCGCGCAGTGGGGGCTTGTCTGTGTGATGCTCTTCTGTGTGGTCCCGCCTCTGGTGGCCTTTGAAGGCGATTACATTTGGGACAAGCGATTTAAGGCCAGCCTCGTCAAGGCGCACTCCGGTCAGGCGACGGATCAGTATGCTGTGGGCGACATGTATTTTCGTGGTCGCGGAACCGGTATCGATAATCGTAAAGCCTTGCACTGGTTTTTGCTGGCCGCAAAGCAAGGGCATCGAAAAGCAGCTTATAAGGCCGGTTATCTGTATCTACAGGGCGAGCAGGTTGAACGCTCGCCGGCACAGGCGCAGGCCTGGTTTCATAAATCGGCTGTGGCGGGTTATGTCCCGGCTCAATATGAATTGGGTAGATTGTTGGTATCTGGCGCCGCGGGTAAGCGTGATCACACGCGGGCGCTGAAGTGGCTGGGAAAAGCCAAAGCGGCGAATTATGAGCCTGCCGAAGCCGAGTTTACCAAGATTGTCAGTCGTTTGGTGAAGGCGGAACAAGTACCGTCCTCCGTGTCTCGCGCGCGATCATCCAAAGCGACCGAGGGTAAACGCTAAATATGCGCCACTGTGGTGAATCAGTAATCATCCCCTATTAGCCCCTTTATTTAGCGATTTGGTTATTGTTATATTTCGCTATTAGCTTAGAAAGCAGGATATTTTCGGCTGTTGGTAACGTGAGTGCCCATATTTTTTACATTAGGGATAGCGGCGGTTTGGCTGATTTTCTATTACATGAGGAAAGGCTACATTCCGGTGATGAATGTCTTCAACAGGCCACTTATCATTTATGACTGCCAAGATTATTGGTACAGGGAAAAATGATTCAATGATGAAGTGGAATATGGGTAGACGTGTGGGTAGAAATCTGACTAATGTATAAATAGTCACTGCTGT
>CAYNYJ010000074.1:0-16069 GCA_964401355.1 uncultured Ectothiorhodospiraceae bacterium
CAGGTATTTTTCGGAATCAACCCACCTGTTGCACTAGCGAATTGAATTCACGATTGTTTAAGAGGACCACCATGAACGATTTAAACCTTGATATGCAAAGCGGTCTCGCCGCCTTCGAAGCCAAAGATTTCACCAGCGCCATGCGCCTGTTTTCGCCGCTTGCGGACGGCGGTGATGCCGAAGCGCAATACCGCATGGGCATGATGCTGCAAAATGGCCTGGGGCGCGTGAAAAATGACGTGGCCGCCTTCAAATGGATGCGTGCCGCTGCCGATCAAAACCACGCCTATGCACAACACGGCATGGGGGTGATGTATCTGTACGGAGAATGCGTCGAAAAGGACGAGGCAAAGGCCCTGGAATGGTTTCAGCGTGCCGCCGATCAAGGCCTGCCCGGCGCCCAAATGACCTTGGGAATGATGTATGAAAACGGCCAGGGTGTAGAAAAAAATGAAATCGAAGCACGACGCTGGTATAAACTGGCCGAGCAGAACGGCTAAACCGCCCGGATACGCATCATCCTGTCATTGACCCATTATTCAATATCACAAACGAAACAGGGCCGCTCAATGAGCGGCCCTGTTTCGTTATTATAACTTTAAAAGATAAGGTTTACTTACCGACCCATTCAGAGAAGTTACTGTCATTTTTTCCCTCGCCATCGGTATAACCCGCTTCATAAGCATCATTCAGGCGTTGCTCTTCAACTTTGGGGTTCTGTAGGTAGCCACTAGCCCAACCAACAATATATTCGCGGGAAACGTTGGCTTTTTCCATCTTGTCGATGGCGGCATAATAATCTTGGTTCATTATATCCTTTCTCCCGGTTGTTTTTTGATGCTAACGAGAACGACGTTAGAATTACATAAAATTAGATAATGCTTATGGTACCCTATCGTAATGAGATTGCAATCCGTTTTTTCAACCCCTTTTTCCGCACTCAGTTTTGCGATAGAAAACCGCCTAAAAAGCACGGGGCAACCATTCATACAGACCACCAGCGCAAGCCCGTTTGACCCCGCAGAATCACAAACTCATACTGCCCCTGGTACTCACACACCGACATTCTAGCTGCAAAATGTAACCACTGCTGAACGCACAATAAATACACGGACACAAACAGGCCACCCCCATGCTGCTCCATCTCACCAACATATTTGACCCCGCCAAACTCACCAATATTCGAGAGATGCTAGGCAAGGTCCGTTTTATCGATGGTAAACACAGCGCTGGAAAAGTGGCTGAGCACGTCAAACACAACGAAGAAATCCAGCCCGGCACCCAACAGGCCCAATATCTCGATCAGTTGGTAATGAGCAGCCTGGCCGAAAATGCCAACTTCCGCAGCGCTGCCCTGCCGTATCGTGTCGCCCAACCGGTATTCGCACGTTACACAAAAGGGATGCACTACGGCGATCATATCGATGACCCGATCATGGGTGGCGGACTGGAAAAATTTCGCACTGATGTAGCCGTCACGTTGTTTCTCAACGAGCCCGCTGAGTACGACGGTGGGGAACTGGTGATGCAAAGCAGTTTCGGTGAACAACGCATTAAATATGCCGCCGGCGATGCCGTCATCTACCCCGCCAATAGCCTGCATCGCGTGGAAGAAGTCACCCGCGGCGAACGTCTGGTCGCGGTAACCTGGATACAAAGCATGGTTCGAGACACCGCCAAACGCGAACTGCTGTATGAACTTGACCAAGCCCGTACAACACTATTGCAAAATGACCCGCGCGCCGCCAGCTGCCAACAGGTCGATCACACCTACGTCAACCTTGTGCGCATGTGGAGTGAAGTCTAAACATCACTCGCAACGGCTCAATGCACCACAAAGGACACTTTTAGATTGTCGTCATCTAACGGCTATCAAAACAAGGGTGTTTTTTGGCGAACGCATTGGGAACGTCGGTTCCAAAACCTGAAAGCCTTGCATTGATGGACTTTAGCTTGGAGGGCCTCGGCATATCCTCTCGGCGCAGAAAGACCGCTCACTAAAATGTAAAAGCTAACCAACAATTAGCCGTTAACAAAAAAGCCCGGCATCCTGCGATACCGAGCTTTTTGATCAATTCAGATAAATCAAAAATCAATAACCGCCCTTACGGCGTGATTCCGGCAAGCCGGCAATGCGTCCACCCTGTTTGCTGGGGTCTTTGGGGAAAAGTTCGTAGACGTCTTTTTGGCCAATTTTTTCGTCCCATTTTTTAGCCATCGCTTTTACAATATTGCGCGTATTCGGTTGATTGGCACCGTTATTAATGTATTCATCACGCAAAAATTCAATCAAATCCCAATGTTTTTCTGTCAATTCAACGCCTTCTTCTTTGGCAATGAGTTCGCCCAAACCTTTGCTCCAATCTTCAACATTGACCAAATAACCGGTCGCCGTTGTTTCAATGCTTTTGCCGTCAAAATCTATAGCCATTAGATTCTCCTGTTTAAAAATTTTCGTTTAAAACGTTTTGTTTAAATAAAGCTAAAAAAACCGTCAAGAATCATCCTGATCTTTCCGCGCATCATGAATCCCTTTATGCGGAATAAACAAGCCACAACCCAAATGCCGATAAGGGCCCAGGCCGTATTGCTGCAAACGCAGGGATTCTTCCACTTCAAGTTCCGCAATCATCAAGCTGCGGGTGCGAATTTTTTGTGTTGATGTTTCTATAAAATGTTCTTTTCCGAAAAGCATTTTTTTAGGCGAGATAGTGAGCTTTTCAAGCTGTACCGAAACCCAGCGCAACATCTCTTCTTCATCAGCAATATCTTTATCCGCCGCCAAAAACCGTGAAAATAATGTCGTGAGATTGCTCAACGACCGTTCAGTGGCTTTTTCCAATGCAAACGGGTAACCACAAACATCCAGAGTTTTGCCCTCAAGCTGACGGGCATCGTTAATCCGATGTTTGGGCACTCGTAATTCAAAGGGAGTGCGACGTGACAAATACAACAGCGCCTGCGGATCATCCGGCCGCATCCAGCCACTCCCGGATGCCGCGACATTCACCGAATGTATGCCGGCGCTAGGTTCATTTTGCAACCAGGGAAGTTCCGCCAGCACCGCTTCAGACAATGCAAATAAATGATCAACGGGAAGGCATTTACATTTCAGGGAAAATACCAAATCCACGACATCATCGGGGATGCGTGGCGGTTCCTTTTTTGTGTCGTCTTGCCAGTACATCGTTCGGTTTACGCCATGTCCAAAGTGAAAAGTTATTGATCCGGCAATGTGGCCCAAATCGCATCGCGATCCACCCACCAGTCATCTTGCACCAGCACATCCACCACATTGCGCAGCCGTGGCAGAAATTTATCCGGCTCGGTGAGTTCCATTTTTTCGAGCCAGTAATCAAATTTTTCCTGTTTGTCGACATCGCTGTGACGCCGTGCCACGGTACCCAGCATGTGATTGGTGAACAACATCAGGTTGTCGCGTTGCTTGCCTTCCGCACGCAGATCGACCAGATAACGCGCCACAACGGCGGCCACCGCGGCACCATCAGAATCGGTGGGCGTTTCGTCGATAATATGCTGTAACAAGCCGACGGAAAGCTCCACATCAATGGGGAAGGTCACCGCCAACCACACGCCCTGCCCCAAAGCTGCCAGTGAATAGGATTGGTCGGCCAGGAACATGGCATTACACGCCGCTGCCGCTTCTTCCCAGTTTTGCTCTGCAACAAAAACATCAAACGCCTCACGCGCCGTTTCAAAGGCCTCTTCGCCCTGACTCAGGTCCACCAGCACCTCGGCAATGCGAATCAACACCGCAGCCCGTTGTGTCGGAGTGTAGCCGACCGGTAAGGCCACCAATTCCTCGCGTGCAGCCGCCAAATCCAACTCTAACTGCGGGCTTGAAACGCCTGCTTCGTCACCACTGTCGGCATCTCGCATGCCCATTTTTTCATCTAAATATTTCATCTCTTGCTCTCGTTAATTAACACTCAATAACTCCAGATTTACCCGTCGATTTTATCAATCTTCTTCAGTGGGGCCGGTATACGCCCCCATCACCGAATGTATGCCGGCAAACGCGCCTTCCACTTTATCTTCCCAGTCACCCGGGGTATCGGGATAAGCGGGCTTGATATCAATTTTAAGGTGAATCTCCCCCTCAGAGGCCTTTTGACTAATCAACTGGGTCAGCTGATCGAAGGTCTCAAAGTGCGGATTCTGGATCAACAACTCACTGAGATAAATCATGTTATTCCCCGATAAAAAACCTATTCAATCCGTCCCGGGCAGCCCACAGCGTACGGGAAATTGCCGGATGAATTTACTAATGCACTCGATCATAATAGCGTGCGCGATACACTAGGCGCCCTTGCTGGTTACCTTCCCCGTCTTCAAAGGCCGTGCGCGTATGCAAGATATTGTTGCTGATAATTCCTTCACCTGCGGCAAAGCGTTTTTTAAAACAGTAGGGCGAATCCTCGTCCAGCAAACGTTCAAGACAGCGCACGGCGGCTTGTGTCTTCGCGTCGTTTTTCCACTGGATAGAACGCGTGCGCGCAGTGTAACGCATGTGCAAATGGTTGCTGCGAGTCGCCACTGAGTGATCTGCCGAATCACTGGCTAACGTGCTTATTGAAAACACCGGACCGCTCTGCTCGGGACGTATTTCAACCCCATCTTCAATATTGGCTGGAATCGTCATGACATCATTTTGCATCAAGGCCGCAATATGTTCGGGATTTTCATCACGCAGCTGTAAATACAGCATTTCATAATCCAGTAAAGCATTTTCACCGCCCTGCGCAGCCGGCCGCACACAGTGCAACACCATGGCATGAATATTTCGGGCGGGCGGATTGTAATAGCCATCGGTATGCCAGCGAATCGCACGATTACTGTAAGGGATGTATTCATACTGGCGTGCTTGGGTGGATGTTTTCAGCGCGGAGATGCCATCATCCTCGGCATAAAGATTTTTATCGAGTCGCTTCAAACCAAATTTGCGCCCCATGGCAGCCACCAGGGCGGGGTCGGGGACATCCATCTGACTCGGTCCGTTCGTCGCGTGAGGTGCATCCTTGGTCGTGTAGATCGCCATATTGGCGCGCGCACAAGCCACACGAATGGCCACGCACTCTGATGCCGTCAACTCAAACGGGTTCACCACTTCAACCACCAGCTCATCGAGAGATTCTGGATATGATGCCAATTTTTGCTCGCGCCACGCCGCGTAGGCGAACACGTCCCCCAGATCAAAAGGGTTAGTACCGACCTTGATACCCGCAGTATTGACTGTTAATTGAATCGAATTCTTCAAAATTTTGATCCGTTAAAGCATCGTATCCACAGTGCCGACATCATGGGCTTCAACCACAGGTGCAACACCACATGAGGCGACAATACCGGAAAATCATCATATAAACATATTAATATCTTTTAATATATTGGCAATTAGTCTACATTACGTTGCCATCGAGTGGCATATATCGTTCGGGATGAATGCCAGTGAACGTTTCCGCTGTTATCAACAGCAACAACAAACAAACGAATGCAGCTTCCACCCGTACACGGACAATCCGCGAAAACCACTGGGGCGAAACACCTCGCGCAATCAAATGTCCGTGAACATACACAATGTCGACACAGAAAATACGATATCCCCTGCATGATTTAGCAGGCAGAGATACCCAACGTCCAGTGCAAACAGAGGCAGTATCACCAAAGGGATAGCCCGCATGAAGTCACCTTCCCCTTATGGTCAATTTTCACCCCGACGTCTGTCTCATACACTCGTATCCATTAAATTATGGTTGATCGCCCGGGTGTTGAAGAATGCTCCGGGTGAAGCAGAAACAGACCAAAGCAAGGAGTAGCGCCTTTTTGCAAGGTTACGCAGTACGCAGCATTAACGAAGCGAATTGAATATCATCGAGGAGAACTGGGCAATGGCCGAGCAAACACCGAAAAATCCAGAAAAACACAGCACTTATCTCCCCAAGGAGAAAAAGTCGACCAAACCTTTCCATGACACGCCCATGATCGACCAGTTGCAATCCGGTCCCTGGCCGAGCTTTGTGACGGGCCTCAAGCGGCTGGCGATGGATGGCAAACATGCCAACATGATGATCGATCTGCTGGGTCAATTGGAACACTCTTACAATACCCGTCTTGGTTATTGGAAGGGTGGCACGGTATCGGTGTTTGGTTACGGCGGTGGCATCATTCCTCGCTTCACCGAATTGATGGCCGACGATGGCAAGCCGATGTTCCCCGAAGCCAAAGAATTCCACACTGTGCGGGTACAGCCGCCAGCAGGCAACCATTACAGCACCGGCATGCTGCGCCAGTTGTCCGATTCCTGGAACAAATACGGTTCCGGTTTGATCGCCTTCCACGGCCAGACCGGCAACATCATGTTCATCGGTACCACCACGGATAATGTTCAGCCCTTCTTTGATGAAATTAATAGCTACGGTTGGGATCTCGGCGGTGCCGGCCCCTGTGTGCGTACCGGCATGTCCTGCATCGGTGCAGCCCGTTGTGAACAGTCCTGTGCCAACGAACAGAAAATTCATCGCATGTTGGTGAACAACTTCCTCGACGACATGCATCGCCCCGCCCTGCCTTACAAGTTCAAATTCAAAGTGTCCGGTTGCCCCAATGACTGCATGAACTCTATCCAGCGTTCTGACTTTGCGGTCATCGGTACTTGGCGCGACGACATGAAAGTCGACCAGGAACAAGTGAAGAAATTTGTTGCTGATAAAGGCCGTAAATATGTGGTCGATAGCGTCATCAACATGTGTCCCACCAGTGCGCTGTCATTAAACGATGACGACACCCTGGAAGTCGACAACCGCAACTGTGTACGTTGCATGCATTGCATCAACGTCATGACCCGCGCGCTTAGCGTTGGCGATGACCACGGCGTCACCATCCTTCTGGGTGGTAAACGTACCCTGAAAATTGGCGACACCATGGGTACCGTACTGATTCCGTTCATGAAGCTGGAAACAGACGAAGACTACGAGAAAATCGTCGAGCTTTCCGAGGAAATCATTGATTTCTGGGCAGAAAATGCCCTTGAGCACGAACGTGTCGGTGAAACCATTGATCGTATCGGCCTGGTTAACTTCCTCGAAGGTATCGGTGTCGATGTGGATCCCAACATGATCTCCAGTGCGCGTCAGAGCAGCTACGTGCGTATGGATACCTGGGACGAAGAAGCGGACAAGTGGAAAGCGCGTCAAGCCAGTTAATCGTTTGCTGACTCAAACATGAGTTAAACGATACAACGGCAGCGAACGCCTTAGCACTAAAAGCAACGAATCAACCAAATTGTGATTGGAGAGAACAAATGAGCGAAAAACCACGCTTTCCCACTGAAAGTGGTGTGCCGGACGGCTTCCAGTACATGCACCCTACTTACATCAAAAACTACGGCAATTGGGCTTATCATGATCGCCCTCGCCCCGGTGTTTTGCACCACGTTTCTAAAACCGGTGATGAAGTCTGGACCGTGCGTGTCGGCACCCAGCGTCAATTAGGCTCCTACGAAATCAACCTGCTGTGCGACATCATCGACAAATATGCAGATGGTTATGTGCGTTTCACGATCCGTTCCAATATGGAAGTATCCGTCACCGATGAAGCCAAAGTTCAGCCACTGATCGACGCCTTTGAAGACGCCGGTTATCCCGTGGGCGGCACCGGCAACTCATTGACCATGATCTCCCACACCCAGGGCTGGTTGCACTGCGACATCCCCGGCACTGACGCCTCAGGCGTGGTCAAATCACTGATGGATGAACTGATCGACGAGTTCAAAAAAGAAGACATGCCTAACCGCGTGCACATGACGACTTCCTGCTGCCAGATCAACTGCGGCGGCCAGGGTGACATCGCCATCAACATCCAGTACACCAAACCACCAAAAATCAATCACGACCTGGTTGCCAACGTCTGCGAACGCCCGACCGTGGTGGCGCGTTGCCCGGTTGCGGCGATTCGTCCAGCCATCGTCAACGGCAAACCTTCCCTGGAAGTTGATGAGAAAAAGTGCATCTGTTGTGGTGCCTGCTTCCCACCTTGTCCGCCGATGCAGATCAATGATCCCGAACATTCCAAACTGGCCATCTGGGTGGGTGGTAAACACTCCAACGCCCGTAGCAAACCGATGTTCCACAAGCTGGTGGCCGCGGGTATCCCCAACAACCCGCCGCGTTGGCCTGAAGTGGCTTCCATCGTGAAGAATATTCTCCACGTCTACAAAGCGGACGCCAAAAACTGGGAACGTATCGGTGACTGGATCGAACGTATCGGCTGGCCGCGTTTCTTTGAACTGACGGAATTGCCCTTCACCAAGTTCCATATCGACAACTGGACCGGTGCGCGTAAATCTCTGAATGCCTCTACGCATATACGTTTCTAAAAACACGTTTCTAAAGCTGAGACTAAAATATGAAATTTTCTGTCATGATCAGTGAAGGCCCCTACACGCATCAAGCATCGGACACGGCCTATAACTTCACCAAGGCCGCATTAGAGAATGGACACGAATGTTTTCGCGTCTTCTTCTACCACGATGGCGTTAACAACGGCACCCGTCTGGCAACTCCCCCCACGGATGATCGCAATATCGTCAACCGTTGGTCGGAGCTGGCCGAAAAATACAAACTGGACATGGTGCTCTGCGTCGCTGCGGCTCAACGCCGTGGTATCGCAGATGCAGAAGAAGCCAAACGCAACGGTAAAGATGCCGACAATATTGCGCCTGGCTTCCGCATCTCCGGTCTGGGTCAGTTAATTGAAGCCGGCATTCAAAGTGACCGTTTAGTCACCTTTGGCGACTAATACAGAGGGGAAGGGGAAACCACCAAATGTCTGAAACAAAGAAATTTTTATACGTTAACCGTAAAGCACCCTATGGCACTATTTACGCCTTGGAATCACTGGAAGTGGTGTTGATTGCCGCCGCCTTTGAGCAGGATGTCTCCCTCGCCTTTTTGGACGACGGCGTCTACCAGCTCACCAAAGGGCAAAACACCGACGACGTGGGCATGAAGAATTTTTCACCCACCTACCGGGCATTGGGCGATTACGACGTCAACAAAATTTACATTGAACAGGAATCTCTGGACGCTCGTGGTTTAACCCTCGACGACCTGCAAGCCCTGACTTACGAAGACGAAGATGACGACTGGGCCGAGAAAGATTCCATCAAAGTGGTTTCTGCCGCTGAAATGGCCGAGATCATGGAACAGTCCGACGTCGTGCTGAGTTTCTAACTCAAGCGTACTCTTGCGTAAAGAAAACAGAGCTAAAAGGAACACACATGTCACAACTACACACGGTTAACAAATCACCTCTCGATCGCACTGCGTTGGAATCGGCCATCAAACACGCAACGAAAGGTAACGCTGTTCTCATGATTGAAGACGGTGTTTATGGAGCCATGAATGGCACCGACAAGTCGGGCATGGTCTCCGACGCAATGAATGAGATTTCTTTTTACGTCATGGGACCCGACCTCAAGGCCCGGGGAATCGCGGACGATCGCATTATTGATGGCGTAAAAGTGGTTGATTACAGCGGTTTTGTGGCATTGGTCGCAGAACACGACACCACACAATCCTGGCTCTAATTTTTAGACTTGCTATTTATTGAGTTTGCAACCTATAGCTGACCAGACTTAACCAAAACTATTTTTTAACTAAATGACTGAAAGATAAACCGAAGGAGAGACGAACATGGCCTTAGAAGTAGGTGGGAAGACCATCGAGACCGACGAAGAGGGTTACCTCGAAAACCGTGACGAATGGACACAAGAAATTGCTGAGGCCATTGCGGTGGCTGAAGACCTGGAAATGAGTGACAGTCACTGGGAAGTGGTGAAATTCCTGCGTGAATATTACGAAGAATACCAGATTGCTCCTGCGGTTCGCGTTTTGACCAAAGCCATTGGCAAAAAACTGGGCAAAGACAAAGGCAACAGCAAGTACTTGTACGAACTGTATCCTTACGGCCCCGCCAAGCAGGCTTGTAAGATTGCCGGTTTGCCAAAACCGACTGGCTGCGTGTAATTCGAATCGCGAATAGACACAATGCAAGATTAATTAGGCTGGCGTTTTATTATTTTTTACGATAAACCGCCAGCCCGGTTAAGTGCATTTTCTTATTTTTTAGCCCTTAAAATAAGACCTGTGGCTCTATTCATACGCTGTGTCAGTAAAAATAAGTTTGTTGTTTCTCGCAGAGCAGCACTTTTATTTTTGTTTACACTTTTTGACAAAATGACCATTCAACGTTCTTAAAAGACGTTCTAATCATCAGGTTTACACATGATTCTATCAGTGGTTTTTGCCATCTTATTCTACGTCGCCGCCGCGCTAATGATTGGCGGAACTGTGCGCAAAATAATAATTTATGCGCGCACTCCTGCGCCCCTCAAAATCCCCACCACCCCCGCCCCTCGCACCAAAACGGGTGTGGTGTGGCGTATGACCAAAGAAATCACGGTGTTCCAAAGCCTGTTCAAAGCCAACAAGTGGACCTGGCTGTTCGGCTGGGCATTCCATGTTGCCCTGGCCCTGGTTCTGTTCCGCCACCTGCGCTATTTCCAGGAGCCGGTATGGATCGTAGTCACACTGGCTCAGCCCTTTGGCTTGTACGCGTCCTTTGTCATGTTGTTCGGCCTGGCTGGACTGTGGGCACGCCGCATCCTGGTCGACCGGGTGCGTTACATCAGCACCCCGTCTGACCACTTAATGTTAGCGTTATTAATGGCCATTGGTCTCAGCGGCCTGGCGATCAAATATTTATCGCACACCGATATTGTTGCCGTTAAAGCCTACATGCAAGGTTTAATGTACTTTGACTTACAACCCTTGCCCACCGACCTCTACGTGCTCATTCATTTTTCGTTGATCATTATTCTGATGGTGATTTTCCCCATCAGCAAACTGCTGCACGTACCGGGGCTGTTTTTCATGCCGACGCGCACCCAAACAGATAACGCTCGCGAGGTTCGCCACACGGCGGGCTGGACTGCAAAATAAATTAATGAGGTTTTGACGTGGCAGCAAAATTCGACACGCCTGAATTATTTGAAAACATCGAGATCATCGACACCCCGAAGTATGAGGTGGATACGATGGCGCACAGCAGTCCCTTCGTGGCCAAAGCGAAGCACAATGAGCCGCTTGGTTTCCCCGGTGAGCTGGTGAATAACTGGGAAGAAAAAGCCGTCACCCGCCTGGGTGAACTGGTGGACGGTTCCCGCGCCCTGCGCACCTTCCTCGACAGCTGCGTGAAGTGCGGTGCCTGTACCGACAAGTGTCACTACTATATCGGCACCAAAGATCCGAAAAATATGCCGGTGGCACGACAAGACCTATTGCGCAGTATTTACCGCCGTTATTACACCTTCTCGGGCAAGTATTTCCCCAAGTTAGTCGGCGCCCGCAACATGGACAAGAGCGTGATGGACGAGTGGTACAGCTACTTCCATCAATGTTCACAGTGCCGTCGCTGTTCCGTGTTCTGTCCTTATGGCATCGACACCGCGGAAATTTCCATGGCCGCACGCGACATCATGGACACCGTGGGCAAGGGACAGAAATACAGCAACGAGATTATCGGCAAACTGCATACCATCGGTAATAATCTGGGGCTACCTGAAAAGGCCCTGATCAACACCCTGGAAGATCTGGAAGAAGAAGTCGAGGAAGACACCGGCGTTGCGGTTAAATACCCGGTGGATGTAAAAGGTGCCGAGGTACTACTCGTCGTGCCCTCGGCCGATTTCTTTGCCGAGCCTCACATCGACGGTTTGATCGGCTATGGCAAGGTCTTTCATCAGGCCGGTGTCAGCTGGACGCTGTCTTCCTATGCATCCGAAGCGGCCAACTTTTCCATGTTCATTGGTAGCGGTGACAACCTGAAAAAGGTCTCCCAACGTATTTTTGATGCCGCCCGGGAATTGGGCGTCAAACGCATTATTGTCGGAGAGTGCGGTCATGCCTGGCGTGTGGCTTACAACTTCTGGAATACCCTGGTCGGCCCCTTCGATTTCCTGGATCCCAAGTACCCAACACCGCAACACATCGTCGAGTTTACTTACGACCTGATCCAGCGCGGCGCTTTGAATTTAGACAAAGAAGCCAACGACCACCGTCGCATTACCTTCCATGATTCCTGTAACGTGGCGCGTGCCTCGGGCATGGGTGGCATTGACCGCGGGCAGTTCATCCTGCCGCGCGCCTTGATCACCGCCACCTCCAACCATTTCTTTGACATGTCACCCGAGACCATCCACGAGAACACCTTCTGTTGTGGTGGCGGTGGTGGTTTGTTAACCGACGACCTGTTGGAGCTGCGCATCAAGGGTGCGATGCCCCGTATGCAAGCTCTAAAACAGGTGGTGGACGATCACGAGGTCAATACCATGGTGGCAATTTGCGCGATCTGCAAGGCCCAGTTTAACAAGGCCCTGCCTGCTTATAAATTCCCCATGAGCATGATAACCAGTTTGCACCAAGTGGTTGGCGACGCCATCCAGTTGGGGACGAAGGACTAGCGCGTAGGGTGGGCACGTTTTTTGTGCCCACGCAAACATTAACAGCACACATGTGGGCACACAAAACGTGCCCACCCTACAATTGAGAATAGTAAATTTGAATGCGCTACCGATGAACACAGAGTTTTAAAGAAAATCTTTTCTCTGTGCCCTCTGTGGCAAAAAACAGAAATACCTAACACCAGTGGATTAGGAGATTAACGCTATGGCGACGCCGGCAGACGAAGTAAAAGCACACACTTTTCGTAAATATAAAGACGGCGACGATAAAGTCACGCGCTGGAGTGAAGAAATCTTTAGGCAAGACACGACCCACAAGTGTCCCACCTACGTTCATCAGACTCCCCCCTGCCAGGGCAGTTGCCCTTCCGGCGAAGACATTCGTGGCTGGTTGAACATTGTCCGCGGTATCGAAAAACCCGTCGAAGGCATGAACTGGCAGGAATACGCTTTCCGCCGTTCCACCGAGGCCAACCCCTTCCCTTCAGTCATGGGACGCGTCTGCCCGGCACCCTGTGAAGACGGTTGTAACCGTAACCAGGTGGAAGACTTCGTCGGCATCAACTCCGTAGAACAATATATCGGTGACAGTGCACTGGAAGCTGGCCTGACATTTGAAGCGGGCCCCGACACCGGCAAGAAAGTGGCCATCATTGGCGGTGGCCCCTGTGGTCTGTCCGCGGCCTTTCAGCTGCGTCGCAAAGGACATGCTTGCACCATCTTCGACGACCACGAAGAACTGGGCGGCATGATGATGTACGGCATCCCCGGCTATCGTACCCCGCGTGATGTATTACACGGTGAAATGAATCGCATCATCGACATGGGTGTGGAAGTTCACATGAAAACCCGCGTCGGTACCGACATCAGCCTCGATGAACTGGAAAAAAATTACGACGCCGTATTGTTCGCCATTGGCGCCCAAAGCGGCCGCGGCTTGCCCATCGACAACTTTGAGACCGCCAGCAACTGTATTTCCGGTGTCGCCTTCCTCGGTGCCTTCAATGAAGGCCGCTTGAAAACCGTGTCCGGCAAGGTCGTGGTGGTGGGGGGCGGTGATACCTCCATCGACGTGGCCTCCGTAGCGCGTCGCCTCGGAAAAATCGACAATATCAACGATAAAGATCGCCCGGAAAATATCGTCATGGGCTATGCCGCACACGATGTGGTAGACATCGCCAAGCGTGAAGGTGCCGAGGTCATGTTGATCTCCCGTCAGCCCATTGAGGGCATGAACGCCGCCAAACATGAAATAGACGATGCCACCCGCGAGGGTGTGGAAATCCAGGGCGCCCTGAGCCCGGTACGTGTAATCATGGGTGACGATGGTCGCGCCAAAGCACTGGTGGTCGAAAAACTGTCCTACGAAAGCGGCAAGGCCGTTGCCATCGAAGGTTCCGAGTTTGAGATCGAACTGGATCTGCTGGTGTCTGCCATTGGTCAGAGCGGCAACTTCACAGGCATGGAAAATTTTGCCAACGAACGCGGCCTGATCGATGCCGACAAGCATTTCCAGGTACCGAATAAACCCGGTTTCTTTGTTGCCGGTGATATCGTGCAACCTCACCTGCTGACCACAGTCATCGGTCAGGCTTCCGTGGTCGCCGATACTATCGAGCACTACTTTAACAACGAAGACCAGCGCAAGCGCCCCAAAGTTGATGTGCACCATTTCAGCCTGTTAAGCAAGCTGCGTGAAACCCATCACGAACCCTCCGGTTACACACCAGAAGGAGATGCGAAGGTACGCGGTATCGACCGTGGACTGCGCGGCACGGAAGCTGCGGATTATGCTATCCATAACTACGAAGATCGTTCCGCGCATCAGATCGTCTCTTCCGACAAATTATTCCTGGGCCATTTCGCCTATGAAGCACGTCACAAGCGCACCGAAGATGTGCCCTCTTCTGAAGAGGTGCTGGGCCATTTTGAGGAACGCATGAAGGGCTTGAGTGAAGCAGACACCATCGAAGAAGCCAAACGCTGTATGAGCTGTGGCATGTGCTTCGAGTGCGACAACTGCGTGATTTACTGTCCTCAGGATGCCGTCTTCAAGGTCAAGAAAGATGACTCCACCATGGGCCGCTATGTGGACACCGACTACGACAAATGCATCGGCTGCCATATCTGTGCGGATGTCTGCCCCACGGCATACATCCAAATGGGTCTGGGCGAATAAGGCAGAGGAAAGAGAAAAGATGAAAGATGAAAGTATTAAACGGCAAGGGCTCTGGTCTATTGCCGTTGTCTTTACGCTTTTCTCTGTGGCGGCCATTGCCGGCGCGCCGATGCCTGATATCCCCAAGGCGGTAAAAGGGGATCAGTGTGTGGAAGATGTCGATTTCATGCGCCGCAATCACATGGATATATTGTCACATCAACGTGATGACACCGTGTATGACGGTATTCGCACCAAACAGCATAGCCTGAAAGGATGCTTCACCTGTCACATTGTGACCGGTGCGGACAATCAGCCAGTCACGGTCAAGGATCCCCGACATTTCTGTCGGGTATGCCACGACTATGCCGCTGTCAGCATGGACTGTTTCCAGTGTCACACATCGATTCCCGATGCGAAAACAAAGGCCCAAAAGACGGGAGGTACATTATGAACCACACACCTCAAGATGATTCCGTCAGGGACGACCCTGATCCCCAGGCACATAATCAGATTGACCTTTACCGCCGTAAATTACTCGGCGGTGGAGCAGCGGTCGCCGCGGCGGCCAGCCTCGGCCCCGGGGTGTTTTTCACCAGTGTGGCGCGTGCCAAGCCCGCCGCCGAAGCGGTCAGCAGCGAGGTGCGCTGGGGTTTTCTGATCGACACCAACAAGTGCGCGGACAATTGCGACAAATGCGTGACGGCCTGTAATGACGAACACAACCTCACCGGCTTCGGACGTCCCGAAACCGATGCCCAGTGGATTCGCACCATTACCCTGCGCGACAAAAAGACCGGCCACACCACCAAGCTACCGATGATGTGCCAACACTGTGCAAACCCACCCTGTGTGGACGTTTGCCCCACCGGCGCTTCCTTCAAACGTGCCGACGGTATCGTGCTGGTGGACAAACACATCTGCATTGGTTGCCGTTATTGCATGTTGGCCTGCCCGTACAAGGCACGCTCCTTTGTGCATGAAACCATCGACAACCAGAAATCTTATTCCCCGCGCGGTAAAGGCACGGTGGAAAGCTGCACCCTGTGTGTGCATCGTATCGACAAAGGCGAGATCCCTGCCTGCGCCGAAGCCTGCCCGGAAAAGGCCATTCTGTTTGGTAATCTGAATGATGCCAACAGCGAGATCGCCATACGTATGGCCAACGAAGCCTCCACCGAGGTGCGCGGCGACCTGCGCCTGGACTTGGGTGTGCGTTACCAGGGGATTTAAAGACTAGTGCTGAGTGCTAAGGACTGAGTGCTGAGTGCTGAGTGCTGAGTGCTGAGTGCTAAGGACTTAGAACTTAGAACTTAGAACTTAGAACTTAGAACTTAGAACTTAGAACTTAGAACTTAGAACTTAGAACTTAG
>CAYNYJ010000075.1:0-16047 GCA_964401355.1 uncultured Ectothiorhodospiraceae bacterium
CCTGGAAGGGAGCAGCGGCAGCAGTGGATTCGTGTGCGAGGTGTGGCTGGTACGGGTTGCCACCCTTCTTTAAGAATAGGACTGAGTCTTTAAGAATAGGACTGAGTGCCAAGTGCTGAGGACTAAGTGAGAAAAACCTCTGATACTAACTCAGCCCTCAGCACTCAGCACTCAGCACTCAGCACTCAGCACTCAGCACTCAGCACTCAGCACTAAAACACTACCCCCCCACGCCCGATCACCGCTACAATGCTCAGTCTTTCAGTCGTCTCAGAATTACGAAAATATGAGCTACCAAGTCCTGGCGCGCAAATGGCGTCCCCGCACATTTTCCGAACTACTCGGCCAGGAACACGTGCTCAAAGCGCTGGTCAACGCGCTGGACAACGACCGCCTGCACCATGCCTTTCTGTTCACCGGCACCCGCGGGGTGGGCAAGACCACCATCGCGCGCATTCTCGCCAAGTCGCTGAATTGTGAAAAAGGCGTGAGTTCCACGCCCTGCGGCGAGTGCTCGGCCTGCACCGAGATCAACGAGGGTCGTTTCGTGGATTTGATCGAGGTGGATGCCGCCTCACGCACCAAGGTGGAGGAGACCCGTGAGTTACTGGAAAACGTGCAGTACGCGCCCACCCGTGGCCGCTACAAGGTCTACCTCATCGATGAGGTGCACATGTTCTCCAACCACAGTTTCAACGCTCTGTTGAAGACCCTGGAAGAACCCCCGCCGCACGTTAAATTCCTGCTCGCCACCACCGATCCGCAAAAGCTGCCAGTGACCATTCTCTCCCGCTGTTTGCAGTTCAACCTCAAGCGCTTGCCGGTGAAATTGATTTGCGGCCATTTGGAGACGGTGCTGAATGCCGAAGGGGTTGGCAACGAACACGCGGCACTGGCGCTGATTTCGCGTGCTGCCGATGGCTCCATGCGCGATGCGCTGAGCCTGCTCGACCAGGCCATTGCCTACGGCGGTGGCAAGGTCGGTGAAAGCGAAGTGCGCACCATGCTCGGCAGCATCGAGCAAAGCCACATCATTGACCTGCTCAATCTGCTGGCCGCCAATGACGCCCCCGGTCTGCTGGCCCGCATCGACGAACTGGCACAGCACAGCCCGGATTTCGCCGGGGTGTTGGCGGAGATCATCTCCACCCTGCATCGCATCGCCCTGGCGCAGACCGTACCCGCAGCCATCGACGACGGTCTGGGCGACCGCGAGGCCATCATTATGCTGGCACAGCAACTGTCACCCGAAGACGTACAGCTGTATTACCAGATTGGCCTCATCGGCCGCCGTGATCTGCCCTTGGCTCCCGAGCCGCGCGGCGGTTTCGAGATGGTACTGCTGCGCATGCTGGCATTCCGACCGGTCAATGCGAGTACCAAACCAGCGACACCTCCAGCAACAACATCAGCGACGACGTCAGCAACAACATCAACGACAACAAATCGGCCTCGCGCGCCGTCAGCCGCGTCGACCGCTCAACCTCCCGCCGCCGTGGCTTCCGCACCGCAGATCGCAGAACCCGTGCCAACAACCACACCGACTGCTCCGCTCGACCCCGTTGCACCGTCTCCTCCCAGCACATCCGACAATGAGGAAAGCGACGACTGGGAGGATATCGTCACCGCCATGAATCTCTCCGGCATGCTGCAACAGTTGGCCACCAACTGCGCCCTCCTCCAGCGCAACGATCAGCATTTCCAACTCACCATGTCACCCAATCACAAGTACCTTCTCAACAAGAGCCGTGAAGCCGGTTTAAGCCAGGCACTGGGGCAACACTTGGGACGCGAGATCAAGCTCACCATCACCTTGGAGGGAGCCAACCATGCGACCCCGGCAGAACGACAACAGGACCGCACCGATGCCCGCCAACACCAGGCGCAGTCCGCCATCGAAAATGACGCCACGGTACAGGCCATCATCAAGGCCTTCGACGGGCAACTGAAACCCGGTTCGGTACGGCCTGTCGATCAATAGCAAAACCTTAAGGTGAGCAGGCCTTTTTACCCACGCGTTGAATGTTCAGATTTCCCGTGGGCACAAAAACCTGCCCATCCTACGCGACTCGCCCCTGGTCACTCCACTCACCGTCTCGTGTATAATTCCCGCAAGCGCGTTGTTCACAACAACACCCGCAACAAACACTATTCAGGAGCAGTACGATGATTAAAGGTGGTCTCGGCAAAATGATGAAGCAGGCCCAGGAGATGCAGGCCAATATGCAAAAGGCTCAGGAAGAACTGGCCAATATGGAGGTCACCGGTCAGTCCGGCGGCGGCATGGTCTCGGTGGTGATGACCGGTCGGCATGACGTGAAACGCGTCAACATCGACGACAGCCTGATGGGCGATGACAAAGAGATGCTGGAAGATTTGCTGGCCGCTGCGGTGAACGATGCCGTGCGCCAGATCGAAAGCACCTCGGCAGAAAAAATGGCCGGCATGACCGCGGGGTTGAACCTGCCCGGCGGCTTCAAAATGCCATTTTAGCCCGCGTTTTTCGCCAAACCGTTCGCATCACGCCGCCCCGTGGAATTTAGCCCGCTGATCAATCGTCTGATTGAAGACCTGCGTTGCCTGCCCGGCGTCGGCCCCAAGTCAGCACAGCGCATGGCATTTCAGCTGCTGGAACGCAACCGTGAAGGAGCACAAAGACTGGCGCACTCACTGCTGGAAGCCATGGAAAAAATCGGTCACTGCCAGCAGTGCCGCACCCTCAGCGAAACCGATATCTGCCCACTGTGCGCCAACCCGGGCCGCGAACCAAACCTGTTATGCGTGGTGGAGTCCCCGGCGGATGTGCGCGCCATCGAGCAGGCCACGGCCTATCGGGGACGCTATTTTGTATTGATGGGTCACCTCTCGCCGCTGGATGGCATTGGTCCCAACGAGATCGGTTTGGATCAGCTGGACACCCGGCTCGCCGAGGGCGGCATCAGCGAACTCATCCTCGCCACCAATCCCACCGTCGAAGGCGAGGCCACGGCCCACTACATCAGTGAAATGGCCAAAATCCACGGCATCACCAGTTCTCGTATCGCCCACGGTGTACCGCTGGGTGGCGAGCTGGAATATGTCGATGGCGGCACACTGGCACACGCCTTCACGGGAAGGCGTCCATTGTAGCGGCCTCACACGCTTTCCCGCAAAGACCCAGCGCCCACCATCCGGGAGTTGTTCGACGTTCATTGTCGCCTTTCGCCCCACCTCCTTCCCTAAAGATTCAAACTCCACTGCCGTAATTTTAGGAGAGTCCCATTTGGCTGCGTTGCTTACAACGTTGAGGCCAACTCTGTGCGACGGCTGAGGAAGGCATGTACGACAATCTTGAAAATGCCGGTCACGATGAACTGGTCACAAAGTATGCACCACTAGTGAAACGCATTGCGTATCACCTGAAAGCGCGCCTGCCTGCTTCGGTGATCGTCGACGACCTGCTGCAAGCCGGGATGATCGGCCTACTGGAAGCGTCCCGAAAATATGACCCGAACCAGGGTGCCAGTTTTGAAACCTATGCTGGCATCCGCATCCGTGGTTCTATGCTCGATGAATTACGCCGCAATGACTGGGCGCCCAAGTCCGTACACCGCAAAATCCGAGACATCACCGAGGCAATTCGTAACATCGAACACCGCGAAGGCCGTGATGCCCGTGACGAAGAGGTGATTGAATCCCTCGGCATCAGCCGCGAGGAATATTTCAAAACCCTGCACGATATTTCCAGCCACAGGGTACTGAGCTGGGATGAACTCGGCATCGATGAAGACGCCTTTGGCCACAACATCAGCAGCAACAAAGTCGGCATCCACGACGAACTTGAAAAACAGCACTTTCAGGCCAAGCTATCGAATGCCATCACCTCGCTGCCGGAACGCGAAAAAATGATTGTGTCCCTGTATTACGAATCAGAATTGAATTTGCGCGAAATCGGCTCGGTGCTCAACGTCAGCGAATCTCGCATCAGCCAATTGCTAAGCCAGGCCCACATTCGCCTGCGGGCTCGCATGCGCGACTGGATTGCGCAACAATAGAATCCGACCCAAATACCCATACGATTTTATGACTCAGCAAATACTCATACCCAAGCGCACACTCAAAAATGCCACCAACCTGCATGAAGCCAACTTCAAAAAATTGTCGCGCGTGGTGCCCGGCTTACGCAACCTGGAGAAATCCATCTACGCACGTGGTCAAAATGGGACCCGCATAACTCTGAAGATCCTGGAAATCAGCAAATACACCAAAACCTTCTCACTGCAGCTGATACACGACACCGAGCAACCCTGGCTACCTGGCTTGCACATGAAAATTCGTCATTATTACGATGCCCGCGTCACCGAGGCCCTGGCCTTCCAGCATCAACATCGGCTCAATGCCCGATACCGCTACCCCAACCCCAACATGTTCCAACCTGACGAAAAATGGCAGACCAACCAGTTCTTAAGTGAATGGCTGGATCACTGTTTGCGTACTCGCTGCATCTTTCTGCAAGAAACAGAATCACTCGATGGTTAACTCCCCCAGCCAAACGTCAAGTAATTTTCTTAACTTTGCTCGAATTTACCCGGCATTCATTAATAAACTTCCGTTAATACATTACAAAACAAGGCATTACCCAGGAGAAATTAAAGTTTTTTCTCGCCACAGCCGATAGCTGTGACACAGGTAGCAAGGCCTACCTGGCTT
This sequence comes from uncultured Ectothiorhodospiraceae bacterium, assembly GCA_964401355.1. Classification (GTDB taxonomy): domain Bacteria; phylum Pseudomonadota; class Gammaproteobacteria; order SZUA-152; family SZUA-152; genus SZUA-152. Next base: position 4,690 of record CAYNYJ010000075.1, read on the forward strand.
TCGCCATTCGTAGAGATTATTTAATGAAAAACCGGATTAAAATCATCGCCTTGATTATTTTCGTAGCGTTTGCTTCAACATCCTTCGCAGCAGGTGATTATATTTGGGAAGAAAAATTCAAAAAGGAACTACCTAAAGCCGAACAAGGCAACACAAAGTCTCAATATGCTGTTGGCGAGATGTACGAGAAAGGCAAAGGTGCCGAAAAAGATCTCAAAAAAGCCTTTGACTGGTACAACAAAGCCGCAAAACAAAACAATAAAAAAGCCGCTTACAAAGTGGGGCTTTTCTACCTGAAAGGCAGGGGTATCACGAAAAATTACGACCAGGCGTACACGTGGCTTAAAAAATCGGCCCGTAAAGATTATGTCCGCGCCCAATATTATTTAGGCGTCATTTATGAAAATGGCCAAGGCGTTCTCAAAGATTATGGTGAAGCCATGAAGTGGTACAACCGCGCACTTGTCGGGGGTTATGGCAACGCATCTGATGGCATCAAGCGCGTCGCACGCAGCCAAGAAGCCTTAGAGTCCGAACGTGCCGCGTCCATAGCCGTTCGTCCCAAGCCCGTTGCTATTGCAGAGCCCAAACCAAAGCCCAAACCAAAGGTCGCAGAAAAGCCCAAAACCACCAAACAAAAACTATTGGCCGGTGGTTGGAAAAGACGCAACAAATCTTCCGAATACCTTCCTTCCTCGGTCGCTCACTGCAAGGATGAGGGTAGCCGTGTGGAATGTCTGTCTGCGGGTCTAAAACGCAACATCGGCATGGCTGATATCAATTACACAACAAAGGCCATTCTGTTTGGCTTTAAATCCAACGGTTCATTCAAGGTGTCTTACCGAAATAACGTGTCAAAAATCACCGTCACCGACCCTGTTTTTGCAGAATCTGGAAGCAAAGTACCCGTAACTCTTGGCTGGCAAGATGCAGAACATACACTGACTTGCCAATTGGAAAACGCCCGTTCGCTGGTGTGCACCAGAAACAAAACACGAAAAATGAAATTTAGCCGCTAATACCAATGCAGCTTAATTGATTTAGATTTACAGAAAAAGGCCCGAAAAGGGCCTTCATTATTTTTTGGTTTTTTATATCCCAAAGCAACGTAGATTCACGCACAGATATTGACAACCACCATTAAAAAATACATAGCACGCTGTGCTAATTTTAACAAAAACTTCTCACGAAATTGTCACATGGCCATCACAAAAAACAATCCCCATTTTTTCGTAACAGATGTCAATTTCCACAGTCAAACCCTACAGTTATAATCGCCTGCCAGGTGCTCGGCACTCACATTCAGCGAAAGGAATTTAGAAATGAAACTCACAACGACACTCTCTGCGGGAATCCTGACAACAGTCGTATTCACCGGCTTCAGCTTGTTAATGGTAAACGCCGTATCCGCCACCAGCAACACAGAAACAACGACAGACAACGCAACAGCGATCTTTACCGATGGATCATTTGCTGATCTCAGCACACAATCTTCGTCGGATATTTTCTTCCTCGAGGAAAAGCAACACTTGCAATTACTCGCGTCAAAAGAAAAAATCGCGGAACAAAAACCACAAATCGCTAACAGGGATAGCACATGGAGCGCAGGAAATTTCATCAAACCCAACGCCACACAATTAAAACGTCAACTCACCCCATTACAATTTAGCGTTACTCAGAAGGACAATACCGAACGGCCCTTCAAAAACACCTACTGGGACAATAAAGAAGAGGGAATCTATGTCGACGTCATCTCAGGAGAACCACTGTTCAGTTCCAAAGATAAATTCAAATCCGGCACTGGCTGGCCCAGCTTCACCCGCCCCATCAATGGCGCTACCATCATCGAAAAATCCGACCGCTCATTCTTTTTTAAACGCACCGAAGTACGCAGCCAACTGGCCGACTCACATCTTGGACACCTTTTTGATGATGGCCCTCAACCCACCGGCCTGCGCTATTGCATTAACTCCGCATCCTTGCGTTTCATTCCAAGCACAAAACTGGACAGCGAAGGGTATGAACAATACACAACATTATTCGACTAACGTCAGCACCTGGTCTTGCGAGATTGTTTTGATGTCCATTATTTTACAGCGCCTTCAATACGCCGACCAATACTTAAAACGGCCAACAGAAAAGCAACGCCAGAAAAAGCCGCTATAACGTGCTTTATCGTGTGACCACTAATGCCGACAAAGTGATAAATATCAGCATCAAAATTTTCCGTCAGTTTAGACGCGAGATACAATGCTATTAGCATCCACATATATTTCTGCTGATAACTTGAAACCGGGAACATGATCAATACCAGGGGTATCAAAATCATTGGCAAGAATTGAACGACGGCATAAAACCGAAGATCCCCAACACCGGCCGCCTCTGTATATGACCAATATAATACCGATGCCATCCCAATAACTAAAAGCGGCCATAACGCCGCCGCACCTGCTCTTTGATTCACATGAAACGACACAATAAATGAAAAGTAAGCCATAAACGATATCGTCATTGGCAAACGATCCCAGAATAACGTCTCGTTCGTCGGTGCAAGATGGTAATACGCCGAACCAATCCCGGTTAAGATCAGACCCATAAAAAAAATCTGGCAGCTCAGTTCATAATATTCGTGGGGAGTTCTCAAAAAATGTTTTCTGACTTTAACAATGCCGACAATACCAATCACTACGAAGGGTATATTTGAAAGTACATTCCAAACATTAGGAATACCAAGCGCTGTAATGACATCGGCAAACTGGTGATAGCCCACATCCTGAGCCACAGGGTTGACAAAGGATACAGCCGCAAGTATCACGACCGTTAAAACCACCAATATTTTTAGTTTGATACTGCGGCTCATCATACACAATGCTCCTTACGAGAATCCCTCTCCCGACAGAATTTCCCATTCTGTCAATATGACTGACGACGTGGACTTGGGACACTCAGAAACAGTAATTTTCACTAGATTATGGCCAGAAAAGCAAGTCTACTTTTCTGCAGAAAGGGGTTTTTCCACAATATCCCAGGTCGCCATCGAACCAAACGATTCTTTCAATAGCTGAATGAATGTAAACCACTGATAATTATATTAAATAATGGCGGAGAGCGAGGGATTCGAACCCCCGGACGGTTACCCGTCAACGGTTTTCAAAAGCAAAAATCACCCTTTTTTAATCAAGCACTTACGGTAATTCTATTTAATTATCAATATCTTAACTTGCCTCTAAACAATATTCAGATTCTCAATGTAGGGTGTACCCTTTGGGGCATAAAAGTGTACACCCTACAGAAAAAATAATCGGTTATTGAGTGCGAGCCTTTAACCTCAAGCAGAGTTTTGTTTATAGGCAAGTAACTTAATGTAACATTGGGTGACAGGCTATATCGGTGTTTTTCGAGTTGAGTGTGTCCAAAAAATAGGTATTCTGAACGACTTTGCGTAAAAATATGAATTGGCCAAAACAAGCAAAATATCTTCCCTATAAACCATAATCCCAATTTTATTTTTCTTGCTGTTTCGTTAATGCTTGTTCCAACTTTGGCAGCTCCTGTTCAACAACGCTCCAGATTACGTCCAAATCAACCCCCAAATAATCATGAACAAGAATGTTGCGAAACCCGGAAATTTCTTTCCAGGGAATATCTGGATGGATTTTTTTTATATCATCAGCCAAACGCTGGCTGGATTCCGCCATTACTTGTAAATTTCTGACGACAGCATCTTGCACTAAGCGAGAACTATAAAACTGCTCCTTACTTTTCAACATATTCATTAATATGATGGATGCAATCCAGCATATTATCGACAGCAGCATCTTTTTTATTCACAGTGCCCTCGCTTCATGCAGCACTTTATTTTTAATTTTGGGGTGTAAAGATTTCTCCGTTACCACGTCAACCTTACGATGAATCAATTCAGAAATATCAACCAAAAAACCACCTAAAGCCAAACCCGATTTTCCTTTTTCAAGGTCAACCAATAAATCCAGATCACTGTCCGGACCAGCCTCATTACGTGCCATTGAACCAAACACACGCACATTACAAACACCATTTGCTTTAGCGAGTGACAATATCCGACTTCTATATTTTTCAACAAGGGAATCCATTGTCTTACTCTGTACTTGTTTGTTTAATGAATCAGATTCTCTATTCGACCTGATGTACCAATCAACTTTATTCAACCACTGAGCTGGGTCAAGGCCTATTGAATACCGACTCAGCGGGTTAAGAGATGCTTTCAATGAAGGCGTAACACGCTGCCCATTAAATTCCAGGATTAACCCCAGTACAGCCCTGGTAGCGGCTGTGTAATATTTAATGGCCAACCATTGTAGTCGCTTCAGTTGACCATCATCCAGCATCGATAATTTCTCAGCCATCCGTTTTAGCGATTCATTCGTGTCGGCATCAGGAATGTCATTGATACCCCTCAACACATCCAGGTACTGTAACAACATCACATCCGCGGCTTTAACCGGCGCACGGCTTTTAATCAATTTAATTTTCAGAGTACCAAAATCCTTTTCCTGTCTGCCACCCTCAATAGCCACCGTTATGGTATGAGGGAGCTGCGCAGTCAAGCCAAGTTGATTATATAAAGCCGTCCCTGTTATATAGCCTCGTAATTGACCACCTTTGTATAATATCGTCTTTAATAACTCTGAATCGGATGGTTTCAATTCACCCAAAATACCCTGTTTGGGTTTGTAAAATAGTCCTTTACTCAATCGCTTGATTTCACCCGCTTTAAGCAAGCGGCTCATTGCCTTAACCACAGCAGATGGCGCTTCCTGATACACAGCAATATCTCCATAGCCAAATACCTGGCCCGGCATCATTTGCTGAACACATTGTTTAACGGTTGATGAAATGGTCATAAGTTAACTCCACATCTATAAATATAGGCCGAAAAGGAGCTAAAATCCAATTTCTATTGATAAAAACATGACAAATAAAGAGATACATCAATGATTTTATTAGTGTTATATCTAAACATTTACTGGGAAGCCCAAAAGGCATCGGCCCATTCCAGCCAAACACGTCGTGGATGCCCTCGCCGCCAAACTACGGACAAACTGAGGCATAACCTCAGCCATAAAAAAGCACCGACTGAGGACAGCTCTGAACGCATGACACGGAAAGTTCAGCTAGATGGCTATAAGATGATGAAATCGAACAATGGATTGATCCATGGCAACTCGTGCTCGAGTGCCTATACTCGCGACAATAAATGGCAAGAAGCCCCAGAAAGTCAAATCACTTCCCATTGAACAACACAACAAAAAATTGTTACCTTGGGAAAATAACATAGCCTATAGATCATTCTAAGTTATTGAATAATCTTATATTTGGCCCAACTTTACACGTTGCTTAAATGTCCACTTTCACTATAATTATGCTTATGAAAACAAAATCCCTTACACATTCAAATAAGCACTTAAAAAATAAAACTGCAGCTAGAAAGTGTATGGTACGCAGTATTGCCAGTTCTACCGCCATCGAGACAGGTGAACCTGTCAGTCAAATCGAAGCCAAACTTAATTACCGGCGCTCTGCTGGGACTCGAATAAAACTCGCCTAAACATCTCCTTCATCGGCTCTGAATTATCCAGCCCCGATTGAATAGCGACAAAGTAGTCATCCTTATTTGCTGTCCATATACGTAAAATCCAATATCGGCTGTCCAGCCTGCAACGCCATAACAATAGCCAATAATCGAGAAAGCCTTCCATTCCCTTCTCGAAATGGATGGATGAGAATATATTCGATATGTATTTTGGCCAATGCCTCAAGCAGATTTTCTTCATTCATTCCAATGCAAGGCGTGTAAACCGAGAGAAATTTATGGTCAAGATCCTGCATTAATCTTGGAACAAGATGCGCAGCAGCAAACTGGAAATCAGCTTTCCCCATATTCACAGAACGATACTGGCCCGCCCATTCATAGACATTACCCAACCAGCGGCGATGCCACTCAGCCAAAACTTTTGACGTGATTGTCCCGTCTTCTTCAACCTCTTCTAATACAACTTCTGTGAGCTGTTCTAATAAATCGAGCTCAATATCATCCATTTCAGAAGCGTCAGTGGTGCCAAGACTATTAAGCAAAACTTGTTCATTTGAGCCCGGTTGAAATTGGCCTTCTGGATTACCTGATGTATCGTAACGATCAGTCATCACCTAATTCCAACCTTATCCGTCTTTCACCTAGCGCCTCACCTTCATACATCCAATACATAGGGCCTTGCACAGCTTTCCAAGATAGCCCCATGTTTTCGAGCGCTTTTTGTGCGGCGGCTGACAAACTAGTTACTTCGCCCTTAAACTCAACTTTTTTAGAATTAATAACTTTACATACAACACTTTCATCACGGATAAACTGAAGCTCTGCACCAGCAGGAATTTTAACCATTTCAAAATTAAAGTTAGAACGACGGGTACGGGCTTTATCCAGCGCCTTTTGGTCATCATCGCTTTCAACGTAATCAACACCTGGCGTTACTTCTTCAATAGCACCTATTTTCAAAGCAGATACCACTCGATCAGGGGATATTTCAAAATATTCACGGTTTTTACGAACACGCACATCAGCAAAAGCATCATGAAGTTGTTTTTCAACAAAAACAGCATCATTAACACGAGCAGCATAAAAGCACTCGAAGGGAAGCGGAACAGAGGTGTTATCTAAAGACCGAATACGTTGCTCTAAATTATCTGTTCGGCCAATTTTAGTATAACCAGGCATCGCCTCATTAATGAGCACATACACAATATCTGACATTACTTAATCTCCATGCCACATCTTTTAAACCAATTTTTTGCCTCTTCAATTGAGCTCCTTACTTCAGGTCTATCTGGCAAAGCTTTAAGCTCATTTATCCAAGCAAGAATATCTTCTTCAGAGGAAAACGGCACCACAGGCGGATCAATCAAAACATATTCACTAGCATCATCAGGGGTTTGATCACTCAATGGTCGTCATTCCCAGCTAGCACGTCCTCTACGCTTCTAAACTCTTCTAACGCAGCCTCAAGCTGTTCAACGATCTCCTGAGCAAGCACTTCAGGTGCAGGTAGATTCTCAGTATCTTCTAAGGAATCATCCTTGAGCCAAAAGATATCAAGGTTGGTTTTGTCGCGGGCAATGAGTTCATCATACTTGAATGATTTCCAACGCCCGTTCTTTTTTGGATTCACGGCGTTTGCTTCTGTCGTCAGCTTTATACAACTCGATAAACTCATCAAAATCACTCTTAACCAAGCGTTTGGTTTTTAGGGTCATGTGCACGTTGGTTCGGAAGTCGTAAATCCAAAGTTTTTTGGTCCAAGCGGTTTTAGAAGCGGGTTTGGCGTCGAAGAAAATGACGTTTGCCTTCACGCCCTGGGCGTAGAAGATGCCGGTGGGTAAACGCAGTAAAGTGTGGAGGTCAGCGCGTTCCATGAGGGTTTTACGCACAGTTTCGCCCGCGCCGCCTTCAAAGAGAACGTTATCCGGCACTACCACGGCAGCTTTACCGCTGGCACCAATCATGTTTGCAATATGTTGTACAAAGTTAAGCTGTTTGTTGGAGGTAGTGGCCCAAAAATCTTCGCGCTCATAGACCAACTTTTCAGATTCTTTTTTACCGGTCTTTGTGTTGATGACGGTAATGGAGCTTTTTTTACCGAAGGGTGGATTAGCTAAGACCATATCGACCGTATCATCGCCAACCACTTTCATTAATGCATCATTGGACGTAACCGGACATTCATCGCCACCAATGCCGTGCAGGTATAAATTCATGGCACATAAGCGCACTACACTATCGACAATATCGTTACCACGAAAGGCAGTTTCTTTAAGATGGCGACGATCTTTTTTAGATAACGTTGGATGTGCCGCCATGTAATCATGGGCAGCCAATAAAAAGCCGCCGGTACCACAGGCGGGATCGGCCACAGTATCGGTGGGCTTGGGTTGCATCACCTCCACCATCGCCTGGATTAACGGGCGCGGAGTAAAGTATTGCCCAGCACCGCCTTTCACATCCTGCGCATTGCGTTCCAACAAACCTTCGTAGATGTCGCCTTTGACATCCGCTGGCATGGTGGACCACTGCTCCTTCTCGATCATCTTGATCAAGCGTTCCAGCTTTGCGGGATCCTGAATTTTGTTTTGCGCCTTACGGAAAATGGTGCCTAACATGCCGCCTTGTTTACCCAGGCTTTCCAAGGTATGACGGTATTGGTTTTCTAAATCATCGCCATCTAGCTTTACTAACTTAGACCAGGCGTATTTCTTAGGCACCTTGGTTTCTTGACCGGACACCTCTTGTTCATCTGCCATTTTGAGGAAAATTAAGTAAGTAATCTGCTCGACATAATCCCCATACCCCACACCATCGTCCCGCAAGACGTGGGCGTAGTTCCAAACCTTATTTACTATCTCTGATGCGCTCAAATCTATAAACCCTTGTTATGATTAACAATAACCGCCAAACCCGGCAACCAATTTAAATTATTACTTGATTTTCAACCCTGAGAGCCGATAATACTTAACAGACGGGTAAATCCTACTACGCGCCTCGCATGTTCCCTTCCATCGGTTGGCAAGAGTGCTTGGATCATTGGCGTAATAGGGGCCGTCTTTTTTTTGCCTGTCTTTCCTATTAGCTCCCTAAATACTCCGTTTCAAAACGTATTCGCACGCGATAATTGTCATACCACTCCGTATCCCCATGCTCATACTTTCGATATATTCCCCAACAGAATAAATCCACTGCTTGCAAACCTTTATTGGCTTTAGAATCTTCATGATGAATATTCAGCGACACATTCAATGGCAGCCGTGCTTCTAGTTGATTCGTTAAATACTGATTAAAGTCCGCAATCTCTTCTTTATTTTTACATTTATCAACAATTAACGTTACTGCCGGATTAGCAAAACTCAAATCAACTTGATCCAACAGAAGTTTCGACAAATAATTATACAGTTTTTTCCTTCCGGGTTTATTCGTTAAATAGTCATATACACGGGTCTTGTTTAAGGCAATAGCATAAACATCCCAATCTTGATTCCTAATTTGTTTATAAAAATATTGTTTGATCGGATAACTCAAACTCGTAGCATGTAATTCTTCAACAACCCGTTTATTTTGTTTTCTGTGGTTTAATTTATTTTTCAATGTACGTCGAACCGCTCGTTTGAAAGCAGCAACAGATACTTTATTTCGACAAACAAGCAACGTAATCACAAATTTCTGCGAAGGATTTTTATTTACAAAATCAAAGCCAAGGTCACCAGATTCGTCAAGATAAATGATCATTTTCGTATTTTTTAATTAATCATTTACACCATCGCCTGGATTAACGGGCGTGGGGTAAAGTATTGCCCGGCACCGCCTTTCACATCCTGCGCATGCGTGATGAACATGGACGTTCGAGTGCCGCGGATGCATGGATGCACAAGAGCGACATCCAACAAGCCTTCGTAAATGTCACCTTTCACATCTGCCGGCAAGGTGGGCCACTGTTCCTTCTTGATCATCTTGACCAGGCGTATTTATTGGGCATTTTTACTTGCTGGCCACCTTGCTCGCGCTCGTCAGCCATTTTGAGGAAAATTAAATAAGTAATCTGTTCCACATAATCGCCGTAACCGACTCCATCATCCTTAAGCACGTGCGCATAATTCCAAACCTTATTGACAATCTCAGACGCACTCATGTGGAACCTCATTTATAGGTAATTTGCATTGTGCATGGATGCACAGGTGCCGAGAAGCACTGCGACCCACATGGATGTGGGTAGGTAGAGCAATGCAGGAGCAATTGCCGAGATGTGCGAGAACGGTCTCAACATAATCCCCATAACCCACGCCGTCGTCACGAAAGACGTGGGCGTAGTTCCAAACTTTATTAACTATTTCTGGAGACTGTAAATTAAATTGTGTAACTGCACATTGTTCAATACCCTTGATAATAAAGGAAAAGAACCCTGCGCAAAAGCAACAAGCACACTGCACTTGAGCAACACATCAAAACCCTTGGTAACAAAATAAAAACAGCTGAGGAACTGGAAGACCTCACTCGGCTGTTACGCAAAACAACGCTGGAAGCTATGCTCGAAGGTGAGTTAGACGATCATCTGGGTTACCCAAAACATGCCACCAAAGGCCATCACAGCGGCAACAGCCGCAATGGTTTCAGCAGTAAGACCCTGAAGGGCGAACATGGCGAAATGGCCATCGATATTCCCCGCGACCGCAATGGCGAGTTTGAGCCACAGGTCATTCCCAAGGGCCAAACCCGCCTGCCGCTGTTCAACGACAAGATTCTGGCTCTGTACAGTCGCGGCATGAGTACTCGCGATATCGTCGCAACTCTGCACGAGCTGTATGACGTGGAGGTGTCCCCCACGTTGATTTCACGCGTCACCGATCATGTCCTGGAGCAGGTGCAGGAATGGCAGTCGCGGCCATTGGATGCCATTTACCCCATCGTCTACCTGGATTGCATTGTGGTGAAAATCCGCCAGGACAAGCGCGTCATCAACAAAGCCATCTACCTCGCCTTGGGCCTCAATATGGAAGGCCATAAGGAGCTACTGGGCTTGTGGATCAGTGAGAACGAGGGCGCGAAGTTCTGGCTATCCGTTCTGACCGAGTTACAGCAACGTGGTCTCAAAGATATCTTTATCGCCGCCGTCGATGGCCTGACCGGTTTTCCCGAGGCCATTAATACCGCTTACCCGAAAACCAAAATCCAGCTGTGCATTGTGCACATGGTGCGCAACTCACTACGGTTTGTTTCCTGGAAAGAACGCACCAACAGTAGGCGCTTTAGGCGAAGCCGTCGCCGCGGATCTGAAGAAGATTTATCAATCGCTGAGCGTCGAAGAAGCCGAGCGTGAGCTGGAAGCCTTTGCACAACGCTGGGATGAAAAGTTTCCCACCATCAGCCAATCCTGGCGTAAACACTGGCCCAACCTGATCACCATTTTTGAATATCCGGATGATATTCGCAAAGTGATCTACACCACCAATGCCATTGAATCACTCAACAGCGTGATTCGAAAGGCGATCAAAAATCGGAAAGTTTTTCCCACGGATCAATCGGCCACGAAAGTCATCTACTTGGCGATACAAGCGGCCTCTAAAAGATGGACCATGCCCATTCATCATTGGAAGAATGCCCTGAATAGATTTATGATTGAGTTTCCGGACAGAATGCCGGAACAGTTTTAATCTGGGCAGTTACACAGAATTATTTACAGGCTCTATTTCTGATGCACTCATTATAGATTCTGTTCTTTAATATTGATCGTGAATTCAATTCGCTAGTGCAACAGGTGGGTTGATTCCGAAAAATACCTG
>CAYNYJ010000076.1:0-16003 GCA_964401355.1 uncultured Ectothiorhodospiraceae bacterium
CCAATGGTGCCGACGTTTAGATGCGGTTTCGTTCGTTCAAATTTTTCCTTGGACACGGTAACTACCCCTTATCTCAAAATTTCAATCAGTTTGTTAAAAAGCGACGCTACTTTACGGCGACCCGCCGCAGGCAATGACTATCTATTCATCACACCCTCAGCAACCCTTTTCGGCGCCTCGGCATACTGCTCAAATTCCATGGAATACGTGGCACGACCCTGAGTCGCAGAACGTAAATCCGTGGCATAACCAAACATTTCAGCCAAGGGCACAGCAGCGTGAATCACTTTACCCGCAGGCCCGTCATCCATGCCATGCACGACGCCGCGGCGTCGATTCAGGTCACCCATCACGTCACCCATATAGTTTTCCGGGGTAACGACTTCAACCTTCATCACCGGCTCCAGCAACACCGGGCTGGCGTCCGTTGCGCCATTCCTGAAACCCATGGAGGCGGCAATTTTAAACGCCATCTCATTCGAGTCAACATCATGGTAGGAACCATCGACCAAGGTCACCTTCACATCTACCATGGGGAAACCGGCTAATACTCCGTTTTCCATTTGTTCTGCAATGCCCTTGTCAATCGCGGCAATGTATTCACGAGGCACTGCCCCGCCGACGATGTCATTGACAAATTCGTAACCGGCACCCTGATCCCGCGGCTCCAACTCAAGCCACACATGCCCGTACTGACCACGACCACCCGACTGACGAACAAACTTGCCTTCCGCCTTGACGGATTTGCGAATCGTTTCGCGGTAGGCTACTTGCGGCGCTCCCACGCTGGCCCCGACACCGAACTCACGTTTCATGCGTTCGACAATGATTTCCAGATGCAACTCACCCATCCCGGAAATAATCGTTTGACCGGACTCTCCATCGGTACGCACCCGAAACGAGGGATCTTCCTGCGCGAGCTTGCTCAGCGCGACACCCATTTTTTCCTGATCGACCGTGGTCTTGGGCTCGATGGCCACCGATATCACCGGCTCGGGAAACTCCATCCGTTCCAGGCTGATGATCTTGGCCGGATCACACAGGGTGTCGCCTGTGGTGACATCCTTCAGCCCGACAGCAGCAGCGATGTCGCCGGCGCGAACCTCTTTAATTTCGTCACGATGATTGGCATGCATCTGCACAATACGGCCAAAACGTTCTTTTTTACCTTTCACCGGGTTAAAAACAAAATCACCCGTTTTGACCGTCCCCGAATACACCCGGAAGAAAGTTAACGTTCCCACAAAAGGATCCGTTGCAATCTTGAAGGCCAGCGCCGCAAACGGCTCGTCATCACTCGCATGACGCACACCTTCGCTAGCGGCCTTGTCATCCAGAAGGCCGTGTACTGCTGGCACATCCGTGGGCGCGGGCATGTAATAAACAACCGCATCCAGCATCGCCTGCACACCTTTATTTTTAAAGGCGCTACCACAAAAACAGGGGACAATCTCATTGGCCAGGGTACGTAAGCGAATACCCAGGCGGATGTCCTCATCGGAGAGCTCGCTGGTGTCGAGATACTTCTCCATCAATTCGTCATTGGCTTCGGCCGCCGCCTCTACCATTTGCTCGCGCAACGCTTCCGCTTTTGCGCGCAGCTCTGCCGGAATCTCGCGAGACTCATAGGTTACACCGCGATCGGCTTCGTTCCAGTAGAGGGCCTTCATGCTGACCAGATCCACCAAACCTTCAAATTCTTCTTCCGCACCGATATTCAATTGCATCGGCACCGGGTTTGCGCCCAGACGCTCTTTCAACTGAGCCACCACGCGCAGAAAATCCGCACCCTGGCGATCCATCTTATTCACGAACGCAATGCGCGGTACGTGATACTTATTCGCCTGCCGCCATACCGTCTCTGATTGCGGCTCTACACCACCTACGGCACAAAACACTGCGCAGGCACCATCCAACACACGCAGCGAACGCTCGACTTCGATGGTAAAGTCCACATGCCCCGGCGTATCAATAATATTGATACGGTACTTCGGGAACTGCTTGTCCATACCATTCCAGAAACAGGTCGTGGCGGCAGCGGTGATGGTAATTCCGCGCTCTTGCTCCTGCTCCATCCAGTCCATGGTGGCGGCGCCATCATGGACTTCGCCGATCTTGTGCGACACACCCGTATAAAACAACACACGTTCGGTGGTGGTGGTTTTGCCCGCATCAATATGGGCCATAATGCCGATATTGCGATAGCGCTCAATGGGCGTCTGTCGTGCCACAACCTTTTCCTATTTACAAGACGGGCCGACCTGAGCTAAAGGCAGACATCTCGATATCGTATCGTTAATCGGCCGACATTTTCGCCGACAAACAATCATCAATGTTAAAGAACAACCCTCACGGAAATGTCCGCGCAGGGGAAAACAGCAGCCAACTACCAACGATAATGTGAAAACGCCTTGTTGGCCTCCGCCATGCGATGCACGTCTTCACGCTTCTTGACTGCAGAACCACGACTCTCAATGGCATCCAGAATTTCACCCGCCAGACGACGATCCATGGATTTTTCGCTGCGCTTACGGGCCGCTTCCACCAACCAGCGCATGGCCAGCGCCATGCGACGATCCGCACGCACTTCGACCGGCACCTGGTACGTTGCACCACCCACGCGGCGAGACTTGACCTCTACCATCGGGCGCACATTGTCTAGCGCCTTGTTCAGCATTTCTACAGGCTCGCCCTTGGCTTTATTCACCACCTGATCCAGCGCACCGTATACAACACGCTCGGCCACAGCCTTTTTACCGTCAAACATCAAAATATTGATGAACTTGGCCAACATCAGATCCTTGAATTTGGGATCTGGTAAAATGGTACGTTTGGGTATCGCTCTTCTTCTAGCCATCTGATTACTCGATTCCGGTCATCAATTGATATAAATTATTTAAGGCGTCTTAGGTGGGACGCTTACTTAGGACGCTTGGTACCGTACTTGGAACGACCCTGGCGACGATCTGCCACTGCCGACGTATCCAGGCTACCGCGCACGGTGTGATAACGCACACCTGGCAAATCCTTTACACGACCACCGCGGATCAAAATCACCGAGTGCTCTTGCAAATTATGGCCTTCACCGCCGATGTACGTCGTCACTTCCTGTCCATTGGTCAGCCGTACACGCGCCACCTTACGTAAAGCGGAGTTTGGCTTTTTAGGTGTCGTGGTATAAACACGCGTACACACGCCACGTTTTTGTGGGCAAGCATCCAGCGCCGGCACATTACTTTTTACAATTTGGCGCTTACGGCCCTTGCGAACTAACTGATTAACCGTTGGCATTTAGTCAACTCCAACCCTTATATAATAAGAAAGCTCAAACAGAGAGCCCATATAGTCTGAAAATAAATCTTGCCTATAAAGCAACAGGCGGGAGAATCCGCCTGTTCCAAGGAGCGCAAATTTTAGGCGTATGGGGCTTAACTGTCAAGCCCACAAACCCCCTTCTCAACGCTTAACTCAAGACTTCTTCGGCTCCCGTCGATCCTTCCGCATTCCCCTCGGCAGGCACGGCTGCAGGCATCACCTCTTCGGCAGCCCGCAGAGCCGCTGCCTCGGATTCCGACTTGGCATCTGCCGCGGCTTTGCGCGTACGCTCTTTGTGGTAGGCCAAGCCTGTACCAGCCGGAATCAAACGCCCAACGATGACATTTTCCTTCAGGCCGCGCAGTCGATCCACCTTACCGCTCACCGCAGCCTCGGTCAGCACGCGCGTCGTCTCCTGGAAAGACGCCGCGGAAATGAAGGATTCCGTGGCCAGCGAAGCTTTGGTGATACCCAGCAACAACGGCTGATAAGTGGCAGGCATCTTGCCTTTGGCCTCAACCTTCTCGTTTTCTTCGAGAATGCGTGTCCGTTCCAGCTGCTCGCCACGCAACAGCGGGGTGTCGCCCGGGTTCACGATTTCGGCACGACGCAACATCTGACGCACAATCACTTCGATATGCTTGTCATTGATCTTCACGCCCTGCAAACGATAAACCTCTTGCACCTCGTTACCAATATAGGTCGCCAGTTCAGGAATACCCTTCAAACGCAGGATATCGTGCGGATCCGGTGCGCCATCGGCGATCACTTCACCCTTCTCCACATGCTCACCTTCAAACGCGGTGATATGGCGCCACTTGGGGATCAAGGCCTCGTAATGATCACCCTCAGGCGGGGTGATAACCAGACGTTGCTTGCCCTTGGTTTCCTTGCCAAAAGACACGATGCCGGAAATTTCCGCCATGATGGACGGCTCTTTGGGCTTGCGCGCCTCGAACAATTCCGCCACACGCGGCAAACCACCGGTAATATCACGCGTCTTCGAAGACTCCTGCGGGATACGTGCAATCACGTCACCCACATTAACCACCGCGCCATCCTCCATACCGACGATGGCGCCCGCGGAGAGGATGTAATGCGCAGGAATTTCCGTGCCGGCAATGCACAAATCCTCACCTTTACCGTCCATCAATTTGACCATGGGGCGCAAATCCTTGGCGGCCGAACTGCGCTGCTTGGGATCGGTGACCACCAGACTGGACATGCCGGTAATATCGTCGGTCTCACGCTGTACGGTGACGCCTTCAGTGAAGTCGATAAATTGCAGCTTACCGGCCACCTCGGTAATCACCGGGTGAGTGTGCGGATCCCAGGTTGCCGCCACGGTACCGGCTGTAATTTCATCGTTATCGTGTACCGCAATTTCGGCGCCGTACGGCACTTTGTAACGTTCACGTTCACGGCCCTGGCCATCCAGCACGGTCAGCTCACCGGAACGGGAGACCGCCACCAGGTTGCCGTTGGTGCGCTCCACGGTCTTGATATTGTGCAAACGCACCGTACCGGACGATTTCACTTCGATATTATTGGCCGCTGCCGCACGAGAGGCCGCACCACCAATGTGGAAGGTACGCATGGTGAGCTGAGTGCCGGGTTCACCGATGGACTGCGCTGCCACCACACCCACCGCCTCGCCCTGATTGACGCGATGACCGCGACCCAGGTCACGACCGTAACACTGCGCACAGATGCCGTAACGGGTTTCGCAGGTAATGGCAGAACGTACCCAAACCTGATCCACGCCGTTGGTTTCCAGTATTTCCACCATATCTTCGTCTAACAGGGTACCGGCAGGGAACAACACCTCATCAGTATTGGGGATCAAGATATCGACGGACGCGGTACGTCCCAGCACACGCTCGGCCAAGGGTTCCACGACATCACCACCTTCCACCAAAGGCTGCTTGAGCAGACCCCTTTCGGTACCACAATCTTCTTCCAGCACCACCAGATCCTGAGACACATCCACCAGACGACGCGTCAGGTAACCGGAGTTAGCCGTCTTCAGCGCAGTATCGGCCAGCCCCTTACGCGCACCGTGAGTGGAGATAAAGTACTGCAACACGTCCAGGCCTTCACGGAAGTTAGCAGTGATCGGCGTCTCGATAATAGAACCATCCGGCTTGGCCATCAGGCCACGCATACCGGACAACTGGCGAATCTGCGCCGGGCTACCACGGGCGCCGGAATCGGCCATCATGTACACCGAATTGAAGGACTTCTGCTTGACCGTCTCGCCTTCGGCATTAACCACGTCTTCAAAACCCAGGCCATCCATCATCGCCTTGGCGATGGCGTCATTGGCCACGGACCAGATATCCACTACTTTGTTGTAGCGTTCGCCGTTGGTCACCAGACCGGAGATGTACTGGTTTTCAATCTCTTTCACTTGCCCTTCAGCTGCGGCCAGCAATTCTGCCTTGGCCGGCGGAATCATCATGTCGTTGATGCCGAAGGACACCGATGCCTTGGTGGATTGCCTGAAGCCCATGTACATCAGCTGATCCGCAAAAATCACGGTCTTCTTCAAACCAACACGACGATAAGCGGCATTGATGACGCCCGACACCGCTTTCTTGGTCATGGTGGTATTGACCAGATCAATACTCAAACCCCGCGGCATGAGCTCCATCAACAGGGCGCGACCCACGGTGGTTTCAATCAAGCGATGCTCTTCCACTTCGTCGCCATCATCATTTAACGTCACATCCAGCACCCGCACTTTCACTTTGGCGTGAATCGAGACGGCACCGGTCTCATAGGCACGATGCACCTCGTTGATGCTCGCAAACACCATGCCCTCGCCTTTGGCGTTAATGCAGTCACGGGTCATGTAGTACAGACCCAACACCACGTCCTGCGAGGGAACGATGATGGGCTCGCCGTTGGCCGGCGACAACACGTTATTGGAGGATAACATCAGGGTACGCGTTTCCAACTGTGCCTCGATGGACAACGGCACGTGCACGGCCATTTGGTCACCATCAAAGTCGGCGTTAAACGCGGTACACACCAGCGGATGCAATTGAATCGCCTTGCCTTCGATCAACACCGGCTCAAAAGCCTGGATGCCCAGACGATGCAAGGTCGGCGCACGGTTCAACATGATCGGATGTTCGCGAATCACCTCTTCGAGGATATCCCACACCTCAGGGCCTTCACGCTCGACCATCTTCTTGGCGGCCTTGATGGTCGTCGCCAGGCCACGCAACTCCAGCTTGCTGAAGATGAACGGCTTGAACAATTCCAGGCCCATTTTCTTCGGCAAACCACATTGGTGCAGCTTCAGGGTGGGGCCCACCACGATCACTGAACGACCGGAGTAATCCACACGTTTGCCCAGCAAGTTTTGACGAAAACGACCCTGCTTGCCCTTGATCATATCGGCCAGGGATTTCAGCGGGCGTTTGTTGGAACCGGTGATGGCACGACCGCGACGGCCATTATCCAGCAGCGCATCCACAGATTCCTGCAACATGCGTTTTTCATTGCGCACGATAATATCCGGCGCATTCAGCTCCAGCAGACGGCGCAGACGGTTGTTACGGTTGATGGCACGACGATACAGATCGTTGAGATCGGAGGTCGCAAAACGACCACCGTCCAACGGCACCAGCGGCCGCAATTCCGGCGGCAACACGGGTAGCACGGTCATCACCATCCACTCGGGACGGTTGCCGGAGGCGATGAAGGCTTCGATGAGCTTCAGACGCTTGGTGTACTTTTTGTACTTGGTCTCAGATTTGGTGGCCCCAATGTCTTCACGAATCTGGATCACTTCGGACTTCAGCTCAATGGCCTTCAAAAGTTCGTAAACGGCCTCGGCACCCATGCGGGCATCGAACTCGTCGCCGTATTCTTCAATGGCTTCAAGATACTGCTCATCGCTCAATAACTGGAATTTCTCCAGCTCGGTCATGCCCGGATTCACCACCACGAAGGCTTCAAAATACAGCACTCGCTCGATGTCACGCAGGGTCATGTCCAGCAACAGGCCGATACGCGACGGCAAGGACTTAAGGAACCAGATATGAGCTACCGGGCTGGCTAGCTCGATGTGCGCCATGCGTTCACGACGCACTTTCGCCAGGGTCACTTCCACGCCGCATTTTTCGCAAATGACACCGCGATGCTTAAGCCGCTTGTATTTACCGCACAGGCATTCGTAATCTTTTACCGGGCCAAAAATTTTGGCACAGAACAAGCCGTCACGCTCGGGTTTGAACGTGCGGTAGTTAATGGTCTCTGGCTTTTTGACTTCGCCGTAGGACCAGGAGCGAATTTTTGCCGGCGAGGCCAGACCAATGCGAATCGCATCGAAGTCCAGAACCTGGCCCTGGTTACGCAAAATTTTGAGTAGATCTTTCATGGTTTCTCCACCTTTAAAACCTGATGACGCATTTAGCGGTCTTCTTCCAGCTCGATATCAATCGCAAGGGAGCGAATTTCCTTGACCAACACATTGAAGGACTCGGGCATGCCCGCCTCCATGTGGTGGTTGCCGTCCACGATGTTTTTATACATCTTGGTTCGACCGGCCACGTCATCCGATTTCACGGTCAACATTTCCTGCAAGGTATACGCCGCGCCGTAAGCTTCCAGCGCCCACACTTCCATTTCCCCGAAGCGCTGACCACCGAACTGCGCCTTACCCCCCAAGGGCTGCTGAGTGACCAGACTGTACGGGCCCGTGGAACGGGCGTGCATCTTGTCATCCACCAAGTGATTGAGTTTGAGCATGTACATGTAACCCACGGTCACCGGGCGATCAAACCACTCGCCGGTGCGGCCGTCGATCAAACGGGTCTGTCCACTCTCAGGCAGGTCAGCCAGTTTCAACATGCGACGAATCTCTTCCTCGTCCACACCGTCGAACACCGGCGTTGCCATCGGCACACCCTTGCGCAGGTTGTTGCTCATTTCGAGAATTTCGTCATCGGCGAATGATTTTAGATCAACCTTTTCACCCACCGGGCCGTTGTAAATTTCATCGAGGAAGCTGCGGATGTCTTTGGTCTTGCCATTGCTATCCAGCATCTTGCCAAGCTTCAACCCCAGACCACGCGCCGCCCAACCCAGATGGGTTTCCAGCACCTGGCCCACGTTCATGCGTGATGGCACACCTAACGGATTCAGCACCACGTCCACCGGAGTCCCATCTTCCCGGAACGGCATATCTTCTATCGGCACGATCATGGAGATAACACCCTTGTTACCGTGACGACCGGCCATTTTGTCACCTGGCTGGATGCGACGTTTGACGGCCATGTACACCTTGACCATCTTCAACACGCCCGGCGCCAGATCGTCACCCGAGGTGATCTTCAGACGCTGCTCTTCAAATTTGGCATCCATCTCTTCGCGATGACGCTTGAGCTGAGCGGCCAGCTTTTCCAACTGGGTGTTGGCATCTTCGTTGCGCAAGCGCACTTCGAACCATTTTTCACGGTCCAGTTCGGCAAGATAGCCGTTGGTCACTTTGGCACCAGCCTTAAGCTGATTCGGGCCACCATCGGCGAATTTGCCCGACAGCAGTTTTTCAGCACGCTGATACACGTCGGCCTCGAGGATGCGGAACTCGTCCTGCAAATCTTTTTTCACGGATGTGAGGTCAGCTTCCTGCACCTGCAAGGCACGCGAATCTTTATCGACACCGTCACGGGTGAACACCCGCACGTCGATGACCACACCATCCATGCCGGAAGGCACCCGCAACGAGGTATCTTTGACGTCCGAAGCCTTCTCACCAAAGATGGCACGCAGCAGTTTTTCTTCCGGCGTCAGTTGGGTCTCACCCTTGGGTGTGACTTTCCCGACCAGGATATCGCCCGGTTTCACTTCCGCACCGACGTAAACCACACCGGCCTCATCGAGGCTGGACAGCGCGCCTTCACCCACATTGGGAATATCGCTGGTGACCTCCTCCGAACCCAGCTTGGTGTCTCGCGCCATGCAGGTCAGTTCTTCGATGTGAATGGTGGTGTAGCGATCTTCTTTCACCACGCGCTCGGAGATGAGGATGGAATCCTCAAAGTTGTAACCATTCCAGGGCATGAAGGCGACGAGCATGTTCTGACCCAGAGCCAACTCCCCCATATCGGTGGACGGGCCATCGGCCAGCACGTCACCCCGCGCCACCACGTCGCCGGGGTTTACCAGCGGCTTCTGATTGATGCAGGTATTCTGGTTGGAACGGGTGTACTTGGTGAGGTTGTAAATATCCACACCCGGTTCACCGGCGGCAGTCTCGTCATCATTGACGCGCACCACGATACGGCCAGCATCGACAAAGTCGACAGTACCGCCACGCGTGGCGATCACCGTCACGCCCGAATCGATGGCCACGGTACGCTCGATACCTGTACCTACTAACGGCTTGTCGGCACGCAAAGTCGGCACCGCCTGACGCTGCATGTTCGAGCCCATCAATGCGCGGTTGGCGTCATCGTGTTCCAGGAACGGAATCAGGGCCGCCGCGATAGAGACAATCTGACGTGGCGACACATCGATGTAGTCCACCCGATCCGGGAAGGACATGGTGGTTTCATTCAGGTGACGAGCCGCCACCATGTCATCGATCAATTTACCGTTCTTGTCGAGGGTAATATTGGCCTGCGCAATGACGTACTGTCCCTCTTCGATGGCGGACAGATATTCAATATCACCGGTCACTTTACCCTTTACCACCTTCCGATACGGTGTCTCAAGGAAACCGTAATCGTTAGTGCGGGCGTACACGGCCAACGAGTTGATCAGACCGATGTTGGGCCCTTCCGGGGTCTCGATGGGACAGACGCGGCCATAATGGGTCGGATGCACGTCACGCACCTCAAAGCCGGCACGTTCACGGGTCAGACCCCCCGGGCCCAAAGCGGAAACACGACGTTTGTGGGTGACTTCCGACAGCGGATTGTTCTGATCCATAAACTGAGACAGCTGCGAGCTACCAAAGAATTCCTTGATCGCGGCCGACACCGGCTTGGCATTGATCAAATCCTGCGGCATCAGACCTTCGCTTTCAGCGATACTCAAACGTTCTTTGACGGCACGTTCCACACGCACCAAACCAACACGGAACTGATTTTCCGCCATTTCGCCCACCGAACGCACCCGACGGTTACCGAGGTGATCGATGTCATCCACCACGCCATTGCCGTTACGGATATCGATGAGCATCTTCAACACATCCACGATGTCATCTTTGCTCAACACGCCTTCACCGGTATTTTCACTACGGCCCAGACGACGGTTGAACTTCATGCGACCGACGCCAGACAAGTCATAGCGATCAGGATTGAAGAACAAATTCTGGAACAGAGTCTCGGCCGAATCTTTGGTCGGCGGCTCGCCCGGACGCATCATGCGATAAATTTCAACCTTGGCTTCAAGATCATTACTGGAAGGATCCAGGCGCAGGGTGTCCGCAATAAAGGGACCCTTATCCAGGTCATTGGAGAACAACGTCTGAATATCTTTGACGCCTGCCTCCACCAATTTGGCCAACAGTTCTTCAGTGATCTCTTCATTGGTCTCCGCAATGATTTCACCACTGTCTTTATCGACAACCGCTTTTGCCAGGGCCTTGCCAACTAGGTATTCAAGCGGCACGATCAGGGTTTTCACACCAGCCTTGTCCAGCTCCTTAATATGGCGAGCGGTAATGCGGCGGCCTTTTTCGACCAGCACCTTGCTCTTGATTTTGATGTCGTAGCCCGCAGTATCACCCCGCAAACGCTCCGGCACCAGTTTGAGCTTGGCGTCTTCTTCACCCAAAGTGAAGTCGTCATTCTCGAAAAACATCTCGAGGATTTCTTCATCGCTGAAACCCAGGGCATGCAGCATCACCGTGGCCGGCAGTTTGCGGCGACGGTCAATACGCACGTGCACGGTATCTTTCGGATCGAACTCAAAGTCCAACCAGGAACCACGGTAAGGGATCACTTGCGCGTGATACAACAACTTACCGGAGGAATGGGTTTTACCCTTGTCGTGATCAAAGAACACACCGGGCGAACGATGCAGCTGCGATACGATAACGCGCTCAGTACCATTGATGACAAACGTACCGTTGTCCGTCATCAAGGGGATTTCACCCATGTAGATTTCTTGCTCGCGGATTTCCTTGATCGGCTTCGGATTTTTCTTCGAATCCTTATCGTAGATAATCAGCTTGACCGTCACCCGCAGCGGCGCGGAATAGGTCATGCCGCGCAGCTGGCATTCCTTAACCGTAAAGGACGGAGTACCCAGGCGATAATCAACGTATTCCAGCGCCGCGCTGCCTGAATAACTGACGATCGGCAATACGCTTCGCAGCGCACCGTGCAGACCATAGTCTCCGCGCTCTTCAGCGGGAACATCCAATTGAAGAAATTTCCGGTACGACGCCAGCTGGATTTCCAGCAGGTACGGTACCTCCATAACTTTAGGAAACTTGCCGAAGTCCTTACGAATACGTTTCTTTTCAGTGAAGGAGTAGCCCATCTGCGTTCCTCTTTGAAGACAATTTTGATGATGCCGTTATCAAAACACCCATCGGAATAAAATCCGCGCCGGTAATACTGATAACCGCCATCAACGAATAAGACTCCTCAGCAGCGACAAAAGGCCGGTGACGAATAAGTCACCAGCCATTGCCGCTGTTGAGATGCCTGGTCGGGGCTTCTTGCAATTTCCTGCAAAGGAAAGAACACCCCGAATATCAACACTCAACAAGCGAGCCTTACTTGAGCTCGACTTGCGCGCCAGCCTCTTCCAAAGTCTTTTTGACTTCTTCAGCTTCTGCCTTTTCAACACCTTCTTTAACTGCAACCGGCGCACTTTCCACCATGCCCTTAGCTTCTTTCAAGCCCAGGCCAGTGATGCCACGAACCGCCTTGATCACGGAAACTTTATTCTCGCCAAAGTTTGTCATCATTACGTCAAACTCGGTTTGCTCGACAGCAGCGCCACCAGCATCACCCGCAGCAGGAGCAGCAACAGCCACTGCAGCAGCGGCAGACACACCAAATTTTTCTTCCATCGCTTCTACCAAGTCCACAACTTCCATAACAGACATGTTAGAAATGGTGTCGAGGATATCTTCTTTACTCACAGCCATGATATTAATCTCCAAAAATTTCAATCTACTGAACTGTTGCGTTAAGCGCAGCCAGTCCAGCTAAACAGGATGGTTACGCAGCGTCTTTCTGATCGCGAACCGCAGCTATTACACGAACCAGCTTGGTGGGCACTTCGTTCAAAGTCCGTACCAATTTCTCTACCGGCGCATTCATCACCGACATCAACATGCTGATTGCCTGATCCTTGGTTGGCATGCTGGCCAGACGTTTAATATCGCCTGCTTCCAACAATTCGCCGCCAATGGACACCAACTTCACTACCAGTTTGTCGTTCTCTTTCGCAAAGTCAGAGATGACACGAGCAGCGGCGCCGGGATCCTCTTGCGAGAATGCCAATACCAACGGACCTACCATGGCGTCACTCATGCACTCGAAGTCAGTACCTTCAAACGCACGTTTGGCCAGGCTGTTTTTCACAATGCGCAAATAGACATTTTCTTCACGGGCTTTCACACGCAAAGCTGTCATAGCCTCTACCGTCAAACCGATATACTCGGCGGCAATAGCGGAATGCGCATTAGCTGCAACTTCGGCGACTTCGGCGACTACTGCCTTTTTCTGATCTAAGTTCAGAGCCACTGAAACACCTCCAGTTGTTTTTTTACATTTATTAACAAAGTACAGGCCAGGCATTCTGTCTCACCCGCCTTTGTACCACACGAAGTAACGTCAAGTAGCTGCCGGGCAGCCGTCACTAATGACCAGCATCGAGCAGCTTGTATGAGTTACCCATACTACCGGTGGCGCCAGGAAATCACTTCCGGGCTTCACCATCTACGCGGGACATTAAGCTCAGCGAACACTGTCATCAGACAATGGCATTCGCCTCACACCCGCGGTCTTTGACAGCAGTTGTTTTTTCTAAAGCCCGAAAAAACAACGCCCTCAAAAATTTTAACGCCGCTATCTTAGCCCTTAGACCTTAGTCCTAAGCACTCAGCACTCAGCACTCAGCACTCAGTTTTAGATAGACAGTGTTGATTTATCAATCGAAATGCCCGGCCCCATGGTAGTGGATATGGTCACTTTTTTCATATACACACCCTTGGCAGAGCTAGGCTTGGCCTTCACCAAATCTGCCAACAGGGTTTCCAGATTTTCGCGCAATGCCGCAACTTCAAAGCCTACTTTGCCAATCGGGCAGTGAATGATGCCAGCCTTATCGGTGCGATAACGCACTTGACCGCCCTTGGCATTTTTCACTGCAGTGGCCACATCTGTTGTCACAGTTCCCACTTTGGGGTTAGGCATTAAACCACGGGGGCCGAGAATCTGACCCAGTTGACCCACCACACGCATAGCGTCAGGTGAGGCAATAACCACGTCGAAATCCATGTTGCCTTTTTTCACTTCTGCAGCAAGGTCATCCATACCAACAATGTCAGCACCCGCTTCTTTGGCCGCATCTGCATTCGCACCCTGGGTAAACACCGCAACACGCATGGTTTTACCGGTGCCGTTCGGCAACACGGTAGCACTGCGCACATTCTGCTCGGATTTACGCGAGTCGACACCGAGATTCACACTCACATCGACAGACTCCTCGAATTTCACCTTAGGCATTTCTTTTAACAAGGCTAACGCTTCGTCGATGGCGTAGAGTTTACCGACTTCCAGCTTTTCGCTGATTGCCTTGGCACGTTTAGTTAATTTCTTTGTAGAGAGCGCCATGATTAGATCACCCCTTCAGTTTCGATGCCCATGCTGCGAGCAGTACCTGCGATGGTGCGCACTGCGGCGTCCATATCAGCAGCCGTCAAATCAGGCATTTTGGTGGTAGCAATTTCTTCCAACTGGGCGCGATCCACTTTGCCCACTTTATCGCGATTCGGCACACCGGAACCCTTGGGGATACCCGCAGATTTGCGCAATAACACAGCAGCCGGAGGTGTCTTGGTAATAAAGGTGAAGCTACGGTCGCTATAGACCGTAATCACCACAGGCGTCGGCAAACCCGGCTCAAGGCTCTGGGTTTGAGCATTAAACGCCTTGCAGAATTCCATAATATTAACGCCGTGCTGACCCAATGCAGGGCCCACTGGCGGACTGGGATTTGCCTTGCCTGCAGAAACCTGCAGCTTAATATAGGCTTCAATCTTCTTTGCCATGTCTTACTCCTAGTGGGTGCAAACGCCTTTCGGCTCCCCTGGTTTAAAATAGTGCTAAGTGCTGAGTGCTTAGGACTCAGTAAAAGCACTTAGCACTTAGCACTTAGCACTTAGCACTTAGCACTTAGCACTCTATTATCCCTTCTCTACCTGGCCGAAGCCCAACTCCACCGGCGTAGACCGACCAAAAATTAACACTGAGACACGCATCTTGCTCTTCTCGTAATCCACTTCTTCCACGACACCGTTAAAGTCATTGAAGGGACCATCGGTAATACGCACCATTTCGCCCGGCTCGAACAACACTTTGGGCCGCGGTTTCTCAACACCTTCCTGCACGCGCTGCAGAATGGCATCCGCCTCTCTGTCAGAAATAGGGGTAGGACGATCACCGGTACCGCCGATGAAACCCAGCACTTTCGGCACGTCTTTGACCAAATGCCAGGAATCATCATTCAATTCCATCTGTACCAGTACATAACCGGGGAAGAATTTGCGCTCGCTGCGGCGTTTTGTACCATCGCGCATCTCGACCACTTCTTCCGTCGGCACCAGAACTTCACCAAAGCTATCCTGCATGCTCAAGCGCTCTATACGCTCCGCCAGGGAACGCTGAACCTGCTTCTCAAACCCTGAATAGGCGTGTACCACGTACCACCGCATTGCCATGTATCGTCTTCCTTAATTCGCCGACCACCCAAATCAATGGGGGCTCGCCACATATTTAACCTGTTAAGTAACGCACGACCCAAGCCAGTATGCTATCAAGCGCCCACAACAACAGGGACATAATCATCACCACGACCAACACAATCATCGTCGTCTGAAGGGTCTCTTTACGCGTCGGCCAAACCACCTTGCGCACTTCAATAATAGCATCACGCCGGAACGCCCAGGCCGTTTGACCCAACGCCGTTTGCAAAGCGATCAGCACGCCGACGCCGACCGCCACCAACAGTGCAATAACGCGTATCCACTGGGGCTGATCGTCAAAATAATAAAACCCACCAATCGCCGCGGCGATCGGGAGTACAGATGCTGTTAATAAAAGCTTATCCAATATCAACTTCCTATTTGCACACTATCTGCAAACTCATTCACAAAAAATTCATTAACAATCCTGCCTGCCAGCAACCCTGCTGTCAGCGGTGTACACCATATTGGCAGGCCAGGAGGGAATCGAACCCCCAACCCTCGGTTTTGGAGACCGATGCTCTGCCAATTGAGCTACTGGCCTAAAACGTTCACTTCCCTGATTTCGAGATACAACGAGGTTCACGGGCGCGGGATGATACCGCACGCCCGTGAACGAGTCACCTCTTAATTACCCAATAATCTTTGCTACCACGCCAGCACCGACGGTACGACCCCCTTCGCGGATAGCGAAGCGCAGGCCGTCTTCCATGGCGATGGGACCGATCAGTTTCACTTTCATGT
>CAYNYJ010000077.1:0-15919 GCA_964401355.1 uncultured Ectothiorhodospiraceae bacterium
GCACAAAACAACTCATTACAGCATGACAAGTATTTGTTAACGGGACAGCAGTGAGAAAATATAGTACATTTCGACAGAGATTTTAGCTGATCAAAATATCCCAATCTGTCGATTCCAGAATGCTTTTGCGCACTATCTCACGCAACCAGCCATCAAAGAAATCGACAGGATTGTAGTCATCGGTCAGCACCATGGCCTTGGTGCCCTCCGGAAACTGATAACGCCGCCCCAAATTCGAAAACACCTGATCACGCACACTGGCATGGCTTTGAAAACGGCTGTGATCCACTTCTAGCTTCCGCGGCTCACCCTGATAAGCCATCAAGGCAATATTACCCACGCCGGTGGCGGATTTTTGCACGTCAAAAACCGGGTAGACCTCTACCACATCAAAAGCCACTTGCACGGTTTTAACAATGGAAGCCGTCATGAAAGTCTCTTGCTGTAAACTGCCAATCAGATTGACCGCCAGCACTCCGCCCGGACGCAAACGTTCACGCATCAGCGCCAACGCTTCAACACTCAACAAATGTGCAGGCGTGATATCGCCACTAAAAACATCTAACACAATATAGTCGTATCGACGGTCGGTACTATTGAGATAATAACGAGCATCCTCTATAAACAAATCACCGGAAATTTTAAAATTAAAATAATCGCGCGCGATATCGGCGACGGCGGGATTGATGTCCACCACATCGCATTGAATACCCTGCTTTTCGTACCAGCTAGGAATCACCCCCAAGCCCAAACCAATCACTAGGCAATGCTTGCCCTCCGGCACCAGCATGTAAGACAAAAATTGCATAAAATAGTTATATTCATAGGTCGACAAATGATTTTTGAGATCGATACCACCCTGAATCATGCCATCGATAATCATCTCACGGTGATGGGTCTGGCCAAAACTGTAGTCCACCACTTTGATATCGCCGTAGAAATTATCCTCACGATGCACAAGATCTACTTGCGTGCCATCCTCCATAATGCGGGAAACAGCTTGCGGTGGCTGATACAATAAAAAAGGTAAAACCAATACCATTAGCACCCACCAACGGCGCTGAAAGATCACAAAATACAACGATGCCAAGGCCATCAACAAGCCGCCGGTTAAGGCAAAAATCTGGTCAACGCTCATATAGGCGATCAACACAAAACCCGTTAACACTGTGCCAGCGGTACTGCCAAGAGTGGACAGGGCATACAAACCACCCACAACGCGCCCCAGATTTTTCATTTCACGCGCGGCCAGCTTCACCAAATACGGTGACACACAACCCAATAACAACAATACCGGCCCGAATAAAATCAGGGTGCTGGCAAACGCACCGCCCCGCAGCCCAAGTGGCAGGCAGGCCTTCAACACCGGCCCTTTCAAAATTGGAATAAATAAAACCAACGTGCCTGCAACCAGAATAATGGTAAACAAATAAGCCGGTTTTTGAAGACGGTCAGCCAGCATCCCGCCAATGGCATAGCCTCCGGCTAATGCCAGCAAGGTCACGGTGATCAACGAAGTCCACACAAACAGGCTCACGCCAAAAAATGGACCGACCACACGCGACCCCAGCACTTGGATCACCATCACTAAAGCGCCGCTCAATACTGCAGTAGCAAGCAAATAAATCAGAAAGGACCGAGAATGCACTTCACCAGACGGTGGTGACGAGCTCAATTCCGTTTGAGTTGTTATTGGATCATCCATTACTCATACACACCCTAAGTTAGTTTGAACTAATGGTAACAGAATCACCCAAACGGAGTTTCAACAGCGTAGCCGCATGCCCCTGATTCACCGAAATTTCCACTAAGCCGTTAGCATTCTGATACCAGAAGGCCTGCCCGAGCGCGACTTCAGAAAAGGTCTGCGCATGGTTGAGTGAGTCGCCACCCACTCGCAATGTCATCGCCTTTTTCAGGTTAACGGCACGCAGGCCGGTAATGGCATTGCCAAAATAGTCGATATAAATAATGTTATTCAAGTCATCGGTACTAATGGAAGCAGCGTGTGATGTGATGATATTGCCCGCAGGCAATTCACCCCGTGCCAAACCGGCTGCCACTGGGGCAAACAGGTCTCGGCCGTGAAAGCTGTGAGATAAGGTTTCAGGCCGCCAGCTGATTTCCCGCCACTGGGCATCGTTGCCACGGGCTGCGAGCACCTCGAACAAGCCATTATCGGGGCCGACAAACCAGCGCCCATCAACTTTCACCACCACTGGCTTGCATGTTGGACTGCCGACGCCTGGATCAACCACGGCAAGAAAGATGCTTCCCGCGGGAAATGCGCCCTGGTAGGCCGCCAACAAATGTGCCGCCGCTATCACGTCAAAACACGGCACGTCATGTTGCAGATCGATGATAGGTACCGCGGGAGCCTGTTGCGCGAGCACCGCCTTCATTTGCCCCACGTAGGGGCCGTGTTCACCAAAATCGGTGAATAAAACAATCATTGATAGACTGTGGGATCATTAATACCGGCTTCCGAAAATCCGGCTGCACGCAGCTGACAGGAGTCGCAGCGACCGCAGGCTCGCCCCTCATGATCCGCATCATAACAAGAAATAGTCACTCCATAGTCCACCTCCAGCGACGTACCTTTACGGATAATATCGGCTTTGCTCAATTCAATCAGCGGGGTATGAATGTGTGTGGGATGACCTTTCACGCCGGCCTTGGTGGCGAGCTTGGCCATCGCTTGAAAGGCGGCAATATATTCCGGGCGACAATCGGGGTAACCGGAATAATCCACCGCATTCACGCCGATAAAAATATCCTGGGCTTCCAGCACTTCCGCCCATGCCAGCGCATAAGACAGAAAAATGGTATTGCGGGCCGGCACATAGGTGACTGGAATACTGGTCGTATTGCCCTCAGATAATGCACTTTTCGCCGCTGGCACATCAATGGCATCGTCAGTCAACGCAGAGCCACCGATGGCCCGCAAATCCAACGGCATTACACGATGTTCCACGACCTCCATGACGGCCGCCAACTTGGCCGCCGCTGCCAACTCAGAACGGTGACGTTGGCCATAGTCAAAACTCAAGGCATAACACGCGAAACCTTGATCCTGCGCCATCGCCAATATCGTCGCCGAGTCCAGACCACCGGACAGCAGCACTACCGCTTTTTTTCCTGTTACCTTGTGAACGACTATGTTCATCGCCCCGGCTCATCGCCCCACAGTATTTTGTGTAACTGTAACTGGAAACGGACTTGCAATTTATCTTCGAGAATCCAGTCCGCCAGGGTGGTAGGCAGCAACTGTCCGAAACTCGGCGAAAACAAAATTTCGCAGGTCGATAATAAATTATGCCGATCGAGGGTTTGTTTCGCCCAGTCATAATCAACACGATCACAGATCACAAATTTGACCTGATCCTGCGCAGACAAATACTCAAGGTTCTGCCAACAATTTTTAGCCTCTTCACCCGAGCCCGGCGTTTTAAGATCCATCACCTTCACCACCCGCGCGTCCACCGCCGATACATCCAATGCACCGCTGGTTTCCAGTGAAACCGCATAACCGACATCACACAGTTGTGACAACAGCGCAACACACTCGCGTTGTGCCAGCGGTTCACCACCGGTGACCGTAATATGATGGGTGCGAAACGCGGCGACGTCGGCAAGAATGATTTCCAGTGCCATCCATTGCCCGCCCTGAAAGGCATAACTGGTATCGCAATAGCCGCAGCGCAAAGGACAACCGGTGAGGCGCACGAATACCGTGGGATAACCCACGCTACGAGACTCACCTTGTAAAGACAAAAAGATTTCGGTGATACGCAGCTGACCCGCGTGGGAATCTTTTTCCTGGCCCTGGTTTTCAGTCAACAACGCGGATGATGGGGAAGAATCAGTCTTCATAAAATACGATATCGGCTATTGCCTTGGCGACATATAAGACTAAGAGAGAAGGATCAATACTGACATTATCAGTCGCATTTTAATAATGCCGCCATCGATGTAAATCGGCGCCCCGATCTGGCGAGGAACGTTTACTGAAACTGCTTAATGTCCTGCAAACGCTTCTGAGCCAAGCTCGCAGCAGTACTGTCGGGATAATTCATGATCACAGTATTTAATGACAAACGCGCCTTATCATACTGCCCCAGTTCCTGATAGGTGAAACCCATTTTCAACAAGGCATCAGCCCGCTTGGGGCTGGTGGGATGATTTTTGACGACTTTATCAAACTCGCTCAAAGCGACGTCAAAACGACGTTGCACATAATTAGCTTCACCTAACCAGTACTGTGCATTATCGGCGAAAAAGCCATTAGGGTAGGTTTGCACAAAGGTTTTAAAGGACGCTACGGCGAGATCATACCGACCTTCTTTCAGCAAGTTAAAGGCCCGTTCATAGTCGGAACGTTCGTGTTGGGGATCGCCCGTCGGCAGCGCATCTGCTGGAGTTGCTATCGACGCCGTGGCTGTTGCACCATTTACTTGTCCGTTGGCGAAAGAGCCGCTTGGCATGACATCGGTGGGCAACACTGCGCCAAACACCGAGTCTCCAGCCGTCGCAGCAGGAGCCACTGGCACGCTGATACGGGCTTGTTCGGCCTTTTGCAATCGTCGATCAATATCCAGATACAAATCCCGTTGACGTTTTTTTAGCTGCTCCATGCCGTGCGTCTGCTCTTCCATCTGTCCCAACATTTGTTGGACCTCGTGTTGCAGACTGTCCATGCGGGTCATCAAGTCCACCAGGACCTGATTTTCCAGCAATCGTTCCAAACGTGCCAGACGTTTTTCCAATGCACCCTGAGATGCAGAGGGCTCGCCCGAAGCCTCAATGACCGGTGCAGGCTGCCGTGCTACGGCATTAGAAACGAAACACGGCGCGGTCAAAATGACCAGCGCCATACTTACGGACATAATGGATAAACGTTTCATTGCTAAACCAGTGAAAATTTACGTCACAAAATACCTGTTTCTTTCTTCTTTACAAAAAGACAAGAGACAAAATATTTTATCGGTTGTAGATAAACTCGGCACGACGGTTCAAAGACCAGGCAGCCTCTTCATGCCCTAGTGCTGCGGGGCGTTCTTCACCATAGCTAACCACACGAATCTGACTCGCAGCGGCACCTTGCAACGTCAACATACGCTCCACGGCATTGGCGCGACGTTCACCCAGGGCGATATTGTACTCGCGAGTGCCGCGCTCGTCGGCATGGCCTTCCAGGGTAATCGACATATTGCTATTATTCGCCAGGTACACCGCATGAGCCATAATCACCGCCCGCACATCACTGCGAAGATCACTTCTATCGTAATCGAAATAGATCACACGTGTTGCCAGCAAACTGCTGGGATCATCCAAGGCATCAACCGGAGCATCATTCATGGCATCACCACCCTGAAAACCTGCATCAGAATCAGCCATGCCTTCGCTGCCGGTCTCACTATCCGAGCCAATACCGCTGGTGGAGGCCTCGGAACCCGAGTCACTGGTCGTCGTTGAAGACGAACTCACCCCAGTGTCACTGGCCTCTTCCACCTCACCTGAGGTACCACAGCCCAGCAACATCAGTGCGGGTAAGATGGCTAGCACTGTTTTGGTCCAGAATTTCATAGCTGACTCCCTTAATATGTTCAATAAAAATAATTCAGTTATTTTTCAAAAGATTTCTAATTTATGTAAAACAGCCACATCCTTAAATTGTACAAACCTGTATGTACAACATTGTAGTGTTGCACTGTAATCCATCACCGCAACTCAAAAAGCAACACTACCCATTATTGCATGAAAGGGGACCATGCTGGCTCCCGAACATCACCTTCAGGCACTGTTAATTGCTGATGAATCTCACCATCAACCGATACCGCCTTCAATATACCTCGATCACGGGAACTGGTCGCATAAATGATCATGCTGCCATTAGGTGCAAAACTCGGGGACTCATCCAGCGCCCCATCGGTTAGCACCCGTAAATTACCGCTCTCCAAATCCATCACCGCCACTCGATACTGGCCTTCGACACGGTGGATCATCGCAATCTTTTTGCCATCCCGCGAAACTGTGGCTTTAGCATTGTAGCTACCCTCGAAGGTCAGGCGTTTCGCCTTCCCCCCTCTGGATGACACTTTATACAACTGCGGTCGTCCGCCGCGATCCGAGGTAAAAATTATCGTTTTACCATCTGGCGTCCAGGTCGGCTCAGTGTCGATCGCCCAATGACGCGTCAGACGCCGCCGTTTTTTGCTGGCCAAGTCTATGACATATACCTCAGCGTTGCCATCCTTGGAGAGGCTCACCGCCAAGGATTTTCCATCCGGTGACCAGGATGGCGCACCGTTCAAACCCTTGTGTGCCGACACCTTATCCCGATGACCGCTGGCTACATTTTGTACAAAAACGACTTGATGACCTCCATCTTCCAACGATGAATAGGCAATTCGGGTTCCATCGGGCGACCAAGCCGGCGACAAAATCGGCTCATGTGAACGCATCATCGACTGTGCGCCATGGCCATCCGCATCGGCAATCCACAGCGAATATCGTCGCGCATCGCCTTGCCCCGCTGCTGTGACGTAGGCCACACTTGTGGTAAATGCCCCACGCTCCCCCGTCAGCTTTTCATAAATAATATCGCTGACTCGGTGTGCCGCACGGCGCAGATCATCACCACTGGCCGAGAGACTGAAGCCTTCCAGTTGCTTGCCCTTGAATACATCAAACAAGCGGAAACGGATTTTGTATTGATTGGCACCCAGATATTGCAGAGTTCCTACCACCAGACTCTCACTCTGGAATATTCGCCAATTGGAAAAATTGATGCTCGAATCGACATGCGGCCTGGCCAGCATGTCTTTCGGTGGCAGTGGATCAAAACGCCCGGTGCGCGCCAAGTCAGCACTGACGATGGCCGCCACGTCGATCGGTGGCTTTTTCGGCGGTGCCAAGGACGCTGGCATTTGAGGATTTTGAGGAGGCACTTCCCAGCCAAAAGGCACAATGGATACCGGCAGCGCGCCTGCAACCCCCTGGGTAATCTCGATATTCAGCACGGCCTGCGCCGCCCCGGCCATCCATAGCAAATAGAGGCTCAGTACAACATTAATCAGCAATTTCATTTTAACCATCAGATATTCAGACTTTTCTCAAATTCACTTGTTGGGTTTAAAGCTAAACAAAATATCCCGTTCAAACAACGCGGGGTCCGAGGGACGCGGCAGCGGTGATGCCTTGTGTACCGCCGTTTCCACGGAGCGCCGAAAAACATCATCGCCAATACATTGGGTGACCGTCACATTAATCACCTCGCCGCCGGGAATCTGGCTCACTGCCACCTTACAGGACAAACCCTGTTTCGCACTCGCAGGACGAATCCAGTTTCTCTCCACTTTATTTTTGATATCCGCAATATAGCGACCGCGCAATGAGTTCAAGCGTTTCTGATTGGCCGCCGCCATGCGCCGTTGTTCGGCCGCCAACTCGACGCGGCGAGCCGCAGTTTCGGCATCACGTCGACGTTTATCCTCCAGTAGTTTACGTTTGGCAGCGGCATCCGCCAAGCGTTTCTCTTCGGCAATACGCTTTTTCTCCAAAGTCGCCTGCTCGGCCTTCATACGCTCCAGTTCTTTTTTCTTTTTCAGCCGTTCTGCAGCAATACGTTTTTCTTCAATCCTGCGTTCTTTCTGTATTTTTTTCTGACGTTTTTTCTCAGCCTCGCTCTCCTTGCGCAATTTAGCCAAACGTTTTTCTTCACGCTGGCGTTTTTTCTTGGCCTCGCGCGCCTGCTTGTCCAGTTTTCGTTGCTTGGCCTTTTCTTGGTTTAGCTTCTGTTTCTCGGCCTTTTTCAGTTTTTCCACTTCAGCGAGAATTTTGGATTCATCCACTGCCACGGCTCTGACGATATTGACCGAGGGTTGCGTCGGCGTCGGCACGTCGGTCCATTCCAGGCTAACGAACAACACCGCAGCCAACGCCACATGCACCAGAATGGCGAGCACCATGGCGATGGGGTCTTCAAGGACTTCTTTTAACAGGGCTTTCACTGACTAAGGTTTCTTCTTAATTCTTATTTAATGTCTTCCGGCACGTTGGTAATCAGCCCCACACTGGGTGCACCGGCCTGTGTAAGCAGATCCATCGCCACCATAATTTTGCCATACTTCACGTTGCTGTCACCGCGAATCAAAATCGGCGTTTTGGGTCGATGACGCAGCACTGCCGCCACTTTGGTGACCAATAATTGATGACCAATGGGTTCATCGATTTGTTCGCCCAGATTGAGGTAATAGTCGCCTTCGATGGTCACCGACACCACCAGCGGCTCATCGGCTTCACCCCCGACAGGCTCACTTTCTGCGGAAGATGGCAACTCTACCATCACCCCTTGAGTCAACAGCGGCGCGGTAATCATAAAAATCACCAGCAATACCAGCATCACATCGATGTACGGCACCACGTTGATTTCAGACATGGGCTTGCGACGTACCCTTTTTTTGACCGGAGCAGCCATTTATTTATGTGCCTGACGCTGCAGTATGCTGGAGAATTCGTCGAGAAAGGCGTCGTAGCGGTTAATCAAGCGCTCCAGTTCCGTGTTGAACCGGTTGAAACCGATCACCGCTGGAATGGCCGCAAACAGGCCCATGGCGGTGGCCACCAGCGCCTCGGCAATGCCCGGCGCCACCATGGCAATGGTCGCCTGTTTGACGTTACCCAGCGCACGAAAGGAATTCATGATGCCCCACACCGTGCCGAACAAACCAATATACGGGCTAGTCGAGCCAACAGTAGCCAGAAATGGCAAGTGCTCTTCAAGTTTGTCGATCTCGCGCGACATGGCCACGCGCATGGCCCGTTGCGCGCCTTCCAGCACCGCCATGGGGTCGGGGTCGATACCATCCTGCTTGTGCAGACGGGCAAATTCTTTGAAACCCGCCTCAAAGATCACCGCCAAACCAGCATTGCCGTGACGTCCGGAGGTCACCTGACGGTACAAACTGGAAAGATCACCGCCAGACCAGAATTTTTCTTCAAACTCGTCGGCCTCGGCACGCGCCTTCGCCAATATTTTGCGCTTCTGGAAAATAACATTCCAGGAAAGCAGCGAGGTAATGAGCAACACCAACATCACCAGTTGCACCAGCACACTGGCATTGATGATTAACGAAAGAATCGATAAATCAGTCGTCACCGAGAATCTCCTGTCTAATGGGGGTGGGAATGGCGCAGGGTTTCAGGCTGTCACTGTTCAGGCAGGCAATTTTGATTTGCCCCCGACACAACAACACACCGCTTTCCCTTGTGTCATCCCCTTCATGAGTTATTAAATTGTCTGTTACAGATTCCGTTAAAACCACAGTCTGATCAAAGATTAAACTGGCCCTGCCCACCTTGATTACTTTCACGCTTACCGAAAGCAACTGATTAAAACGGGCCGGTTTAAGATAATCAATATGCGCCGTGCGCACCGCAAAAATCAGCCCATGCTGCTGCGCCAAAACATCCTGTTCCACACCCCGTGCCCGCAACCACTCGGTACGCGCCCGTTCCATGAACTTGAGATAATTGGCGTAATAAACCACCCCCCCATTGTCGGTGTCTTCGTAATAGACCCGGGTCGGCCAGAAAAATTCAGCCACAATGTTTGCTTAACCTCGCGTAGGATGGGCACGTTTTTCATGCTCGCACAGAATGTGTGAATTAATCTGTGAGCATGAAAAACGTGCCCATCCTACGATCTCGATACTGCTCTTTGAGGACGCATTATGCAGGTTCGGAGCCTGCCAAGTCATCCCGTGCATCACCACTGCGATCCGGCACGGGCAAACCAAAATGCAAATAGGCATTGCGTGTGGCAACCCGGCCGCGCGGCGAACGCATCAGGAAACCCTGCTGAATCAGATAGGGCTCCAGCACATCTTCAATGGTGCCGCGTTCCTCGCCGATGGCGGCGGCGAGGTTATCGACCCCCACCGGACCCCCATCAAATTTTTCAATCACCGCCAGCATCAGTTTGCGATCCTGCATGTCGAAACCGTTTTCATCCACATCCAACAAGTCCAGCGCACGGCTAGCTACCGCGTCGGTAATGTTGCCGTCGGCCTTCACCTCCGCGTAATCGCGCACCCGGCGCAACAGGCGGTTAGCAATGCGTGGCGTACCGCGTGCACGTTTGGCGATTTCACCGGCACCACCAACATCCAAATGCACACCGAGAATATCCGCTGCGCGTCGCACGATAAGGGCGAGATCGGGGATCGAATAAAATTCCAGGCGCTGCACAATGCCGAAACGATCGCGCAACGGTGACGTGAGCAAACCGGCGCGAGTGGTAGCCCCCACCAGCGTAAACGGCGGCAGATCAAGCTTCACTGAACGCGCCGCCGGGCCTTCGCCGATCATGATGTCGAGCTGATAATCCTCCATGGCCGGATACAGCACCTCTTCCACCACCGGCGAGAGACGATGGATCTCGTCCACGAATAACACGTCGTGAGGTTCAAGATTGGTCAGCAAGGCAGCGAGGTCGCCGGGACGCTCCAGCACCGGGCCAGAGGTGTGGCGCATATTGACGCCCATTTCGGTGGCGATGATGTGTGCAAGGGTGGTTTTGCCCAGCCCGGGCGGACCAAAAATCAGGGTGTGATCCAGCGCTTCGCTGCGGCCACGCGCGGCGGCAATAAAGATCTCCATCTGCTCTTTAACCGCAGGCTGACCCACGTAATCCGCCAGCGTTTTGGGACGAATTGCACGATCCTGCACCTCTTCACGGTCATCACGAGGAATGGCCGCAGGGGCGATAAGACGGTCAGTTTCAATCATGGCGCCAGTGTACTACAAAGTACGCCCACAGCTGAGGCAGCTTTTTCAGAGTGAAGCGATCAAATACAAAGAATTGACGACGACACCGGACAACATTCCCTTTTTAATTAAAGAAAGAATGTTCGGTGAAGAGAAGAGCATACATTGTTGATAAAACCGGGCGAAATCATGAATGCCGCCACGTTAGCAGCGGCACCCAAAACCAAACTACTTAACCGTAATCGTTATCTTTTCAGACATGATAGGTGGCTGATGGGGCATATGAGCTTTGTCACCCATCAACAATTGCAAACTGTGCTTACCGGGTTTCAGGTCGATTAGCGTTTCTGTTTGACCACCACCGAAATGTTTATGCGTGGCATCTTTGGCGATGGGCTTTGACATATCCTGGGTCGCACCATCAATGAGCAAATGATGGTGTCCTGTATTCGCCTTGTCGATACCCGCAGGTGCCACACCCATTCCCTTCAAACCGAATAACACTCTCACCGGACTGCTCACGGTTGCGCCGTCGGCAGGCGAAATAATATAAACAACCGCACCACTGGGCGAAGGGGTTGTTGCCTGTGCGCCGGAAACCATTAGCAACAACCCTAAAATGACAACCACAATACTCCATCTTTCCATAGTCTTTTTTCCTTTTTGTTATTCAAACAACGTATATTTCATTCGGACACAAACCATTTTAAGTTAACGCGCCTAAGAAAACAGTTTACCTCAGCTTCCGCGCCCGGAAAACCATCAATACACAATAACTATTTCTGTTCCCTCGCAATGCGTTTTTTGGCAATAGTCACAATTCCGGTGTCCGCCACAGCTTTTTTGATGGCATCAATATCCAGCACGAAAGGCCGACTGTTACTGTCGGTACCCAAGCCACCAAACACACTTCTGGATTCCGTTAATGGGCTGCGACAAGCGCGATGCCCGGGGACATCCTTATTTTTGGGGCAGGCGAAAGAACCATCCACTTTGCTGAAATTCAACGACTCAGTACCAAAATAGGCAACAACATTAATGCCATCTGTCCACAATACTTCGGTATCGGCAGGCACCTCTTTGACATCACCCACGCTTTTGGCAAAGGCTTTGGCATCAAAAGAATCGTACATCACCCGCCAGCGTCCATCGGACTTTTCAATCATATAGGCATAACCTGAACCCGCCGCACCCACCGTTTCGGTAATCGTATACGCAGGGTTTTTCGTGTCTGCTGCCACTTCCACATTAATACCGTTAGAATAATCCCGCAGCCCGGCGGAGCCCGTCGTTTTACACGCGACCAAAACCAAAACCACCAACAAGGCCCCCATCAGCCGAGCAACACGCATTGAATATTGAGATGATTGTGCAACCATTGTTAACGCTCCCTTTAATCCCCGCTATTACAAAACCATTGCCATAAAACTGTTCATGCCGCTTTAAAATAATAATCTATGAGGCCGCGGCACGCAGCGCCACACGAATGATATCCTCACTGGCCAGTCCCTCACTTTCGACCTGACTCACCATGCGGCTCGCCTCTTGTGGCTTGTACCCCAAAGCCACCAATGCGCTAACAGCATCTTTCACAACATCATTCACCGATGCTGCGCGTGCTGTTGCAGTCGCTGGATTCTGTGTCACTCCTTGCCAGTCCTTCAGTCTGTCCTTCATTTCCACCACTAAACGTTCAGCGGTTTTTTTACCGACACCCGGTAATTGGGTGAGCGCGGCACTATCACCGAGTTGAATCAAGCCGACAAATTCATCGGCTGACATGCCGGACAATATCGCTAACGCCAACTTGGGGCCAACCCCGGAAACCTTGATCAAGGTGCGGAACAACAAACGATCCTGTTCTTGCAGAAACCCGTACAACACGTGCGCATCTTCACGCACCGCAAGATGAGTGTGCAGGGTAATTTCGTTGCCTGTTTCCGGCAGCTCGTAAAAAGTGGCCATCGGTGCGGAAACTTCATAACCGACACCCGCCACATCTAACAATAATTGGGGAGGCTGTTTTTCCAACAGGATGCCGCGCAATCTGCCAATCATATTTTTTCCATTATTTGGTTTTTTTTAACGAAGAGGTGTTATTCGACTGCGCTGCCAACGACGCACTCAGCTGGTTCGATAATACCCGAGCATTACCGTGACACAGCGCTGCCGCCAGCGCATCGGCGGCATCGGCCTGCGGATTGCCCGGCAGATTCAGCAACACCCGCACCATGTGCTGTACCTGTTCTTTGGCGGCATTACCCTTGCCCACCACGGACTGTTTGATTTCGGCGGGGGAATACTCGTGTACCGGCACATCGTTGGTGATCACCGCACAAATCGCCGCACCGCGTGCCTGCCCCAATTTGAGGGCGGAGTCGGCATTGCGGTGCATAAATACCCGCTCGATGGACATTTCGTCAGGCCGATGGGTTTGCACCAGCTCGGTGATGCCTTCAAAAATCACCCCGAGGCGTTCAGCCCAGGTCTCGCCGGTGACGCGAATAAAGCCACTGGTGATGTATTGCGCACTGCGGCCATCACTTTCGATGACACCGAAGCCGGTGAAGCGGGAGCCAGGGTCAATACCAAGAATGCGAATCATAGATTCAGGGGAAAAAGTAAAGGGAAAGGATACAAGGGGAAAAACAGGAATGATGAAAATTTACCCTTCACTGCCATTTTTTCAACACCTCTATCTCTAAAAAATTTTGATTCATTTTCCATTGCCGTCATTCTGGCAAATACCCTCTGGGGCATAAAGGCCAGAATCCAGCAACTCTCTAATCCCTCTGGACTCCAGCCTACGCCGGAGTGACGAAAATTAATCATGGACGCCTTTACTTTTCTCTTTCATCTTTTCTCTTTACTCGGCCAACTGCAGCATCACCTCGTCGGAAAAATCAGCATTGGTATACACCCCTTGCACATCGTCAAGATCTTCCAGCATGTCGATGAGGCGCATGACCTTCTCCGCGTCTTCCAGTTCCAGATCGACGGACGTCGAGGCCTGCTGAACAACTTCGGCATTTTGCGGTTCGTGACCGGCAGCGATCATCACCTCTTTCACCGGCACCAACTCTTCCCACAGTGTGAGCACATCGACACTGCCATCCTCATTGGTGACGATATCATCGGCACCCGCCTCCAGCGCCGCTTCCATGATGGCATCCTCATCCGCGCCTTCGGCGTAACTGATGATGCCCAGTTTGGTGAACAAGTAGGCCACGGAACCGTCAGTGCCCAGGTTACCACCGCTTTTAGTGAAGGCGTGGCGCACTTCAGACACGGTGCGATTTCGGTTATCGGTGAGGCATTCCACCATCACCGCGACGCCTTTGGGACCGTAGCCCTCGTAACGAATCTCGTCGTAGTTATCAGTGTCATCGGCACCAGCGCCGCGCTTGATGGCGTTGTCGACGGTGTCACGCTTCATGTTGGCACCCAGCGCCTTGCTCACCACATCCCGCAGCCGCGGATTGCTGTCCTGATCCGCCCCGCCCGCCTTGGCGGCAACCACAATTTCACGAATCAACTTGGTGAAAATTTTACCGCGCTTGGCATCCTGAGCCGCCTTGCGGTGTTTGATATTGGCCCATTTACTGTGTCCGGCCATGCTTACCTCGTTTAAATCTCGATTTGGATTAATACATTATGGCCAGTTTATCATTACCTTCCAGGCCGAGTAACTAGGGGCGAGGAAAGGCCTGATCGTAGGAGACGCATCTTTTTGCCCACCCTACGGACTTTTCGGTGGATGAATCACCTCGTTGATGGCCGAGTAATCTGCATCTGCCAAGCCCTTGGCCAGGGCGATGGCGACAATATCGCGCACGCCTTGCAGCGACGCGGCAGTGAGGCCATGCTCGTCCGCGGCATCCAGAAACAACTCCGTATCTTTTAGCAAATGACGGGCCGGAAAATTGGGATTGCTGTAATCCCTCTCCAGCATGCGCAGCAGTTTTTTGTCGAAAGTTGGCGCATACAGAGCCGAATCCCGCAACATGTCCATGAACAGTTCCACCCGAACCCCTTCTTTCTGAATCAGCCCCAGGCTGAGGCTGAAGCTGGCGGTGAGCCCGGCGATAAGCTGATTGAAAGCCAATTTCATGGCCGCCGCCTGCCCCACCGGGCCGATTAGCATGGGCGGCTCGCCGAACACCCGCAACAACGGCTCAAAACGAGAAAACTGGGCCTCACTGGCACCCACCATCACCAGCAATGTGCCCTTTTGGGCTTCGGGAATACTGCCCAGCACCGGCGCCTCCAGATATTCAGCCCCGTGAGCGATAGCGGCATCCTCCAAACCCCGGCTGTGCGACGGGCCGATGGTGGCCATTTGCAAAATCGTCTTACCTGCCAGCAAGCTGGCGCGCTCGGCCGGGAACAGCACGTCCTGAATCGCGAGCTGATCACTCAACCAGGTAATGAGCACATCGGCCGATTGCACCGCCTGTGCGGGGGTTGCCGCCGCCAGGGCCCCTTTGGCCACCAGCGGCTCCAGCTTGTCCGGGCTGCGATTCCACACCACCACTTTGTAACCGGCATCCAACAGCCGTTCCACCAGAGGCGCGCCCATCAGACCGGTGCCAAACACTGCGATTGTTTGTCGTTTCATTTGCCGCTACCCATGCATCGATGACCACTTGTCGTACAAAATGCCGCCAGCTTATCACGCATGGGCGTCACGAGAATCAAAGGCAGACCCGTTTCAGGCCACCCTTCTATCAGGGCACTTTCTGAATCATCCGAATGGCAAACCTGCCGTCGAGCAGCACGATGAATGGCGACTCGCGCCAAAAGTTAAAGCGACGAAAATGACGAAACTATTTTTTAGAATAAGCAGCCACGAGAAAAACCACATAGGCCATAGCACGCAGTATTCAGTCTGCGGGCAAGCTGCTCAATAAATCTTTCAGGATGCGCGGCTTTTCAATACCGTAACCCTGGGCATAATCCACGCCCAGCTCTTTGAGAATGGCCAGTATTTCATCATTTTCCACAAATTCAGCAATCACCTTTTTACCCATAAAATGACCAATCTCACAAATAGACTTGACCACTGCATAGTCACTCGGATTATTCACCATGTCTTTTCACTGCTGTCCCGTTAACTTTATAACCGTCATGCTGGCGCAGGCCAGCATCC
>CAYNYJ010000078.1:0-15523 GCA_964401355.1 uncultured Ectothiorhodospiraceae bacterium
CTAAGTGCTAAGTGCTAAGTGCTAAGTGCTAAGTGCTAAGTGCTAAGTGCTAAGGTAAGGGTTGCGGCTTTTACTTAGTCCTCAGCACTTAGCACTTTGTTTTAAACCCTCAGCACTTTTATTTAATCAGCCCCAACTGCCGGGCCAGTAACACCACAGGGTGGGTGACGGTGATTGTCCGTCCGCGTTCACGCAGCCCTGCGGCGAGGTGCAGACTGCAGCCGAGATTGCTGGTGACGAGGGTATCTATTTCTTGTTGGGTGTTGATGCTGTCGAGGCCATCCAACGTTAAGTTGCGCAGTTGCCGGGCGAAGTTGGTTTGTTCCAGCATGTACTGGCCAGCGCCACCGCAGCAACGGGTGGTTTGTGGCAGGGGCGCTATTTCCAGTTTTGGGATGCGTTGCAGCAGACGGCGGGGTGCATCGGCTTGGTGTAACACGTTGCTCAGGCTGCATGGAGTGTGCAGGGCTACGGTCTTCGGCAAGGCGGTTGGCTGCAGCTCGGTAGGCCAGCAGGCTTCGGCGATAAACTGATTGATGTCTTTGATTTTGGCAACGAAGTGTTGAGCCGCTGCGCCCTGTTCGTCTGTGAGTTTGGATAGCAAGTGGTATTCACTGAGTTGCGCCGTGCAACCGCTGGCAGTATGCACGATGGCTTGCACGTCGAGCGCGGCGAAGGCGTGGATATTGTGTGCCGCGAGGCGGGCGGCTTCCTGCGGGTGGCCGTTGTGCAGTGCCATGGCGCCACAGCAACCCTGGGACGGCGGTACGTGTACGCCATAGCCCAGAGCGTTGAGCAGGCGGCGACTGGCGTCCAGCGCTACTCGGTCGAAGGTGTTGGCGATGCAGCCGGTGAACAGGGCGACGTCGCCGCGCGGCTCGGTGCCGGGATTGGCTGTTGGTGGATAATATTTTTGCCAGGCCGGGGTGTCGGGGATCACCGGCAACAGGCCTTCTTTGTCTGCGAGCCCTAGTGGTTTCAGCAGGCCACTGGCGCGGGTCAGTTTTTGCAGCCCCGATTGTTGATAGAGACGCAGTGCGTGGCGGGTTAGTGGTGTGATGGTGGGCGGCTTGGAGGGGCTGGG
This sequence comes from uncultured Ectothiorhodospiraceae bacterium, assembly GCA_964401355.1. GTDB lineage: Bacteria > Pseudomonadota > Gammaproteobacteria > SZUA-152 > SZUA-152 > SZUA-152. The sequence goes on from CAYNYJ010000078.1 coordinate 1,085, forward strand.
TGAATGCGGCAGTAAGGTCTTGGCCTCGGCGATGATGGCAGCAAAGCGTACCTCGGACGGACAATAGGCCTCGCAAGAGCGGCAGCCGGTGCAATGTTCGAGGTGGGTTTGCAGACGCGCATCGGCGCTGAGCTGGCCCGATACGAGTGCGGCGATCAGCGCAATGCGGCCGCGTGGCGACTCGTTTTCGTCGGCGCTGAGCTGATAAGTGGGGCAGTGCTGGGAGCACATGCCGCACATTACGCAGCGATCCAGTTTGGCTGAAAGTGTCATGGGACGGCAGGGTAAAGATAAAAGGGTAAAGAGGAAAGCAAAACTCTCCCCCCTTTTATCTTTTCTCTTTCCCCTTTACCCTTTACTCTGCAACTATGTCCTATTATCAACGTCACATTTTTTTCTGTACCAATGAACGTGCGGATGGCAGCGCCTGTTGCCAGAAGTTTGGTGCGCAAGCGCTGCGCGATTACGCCAAACAGCGCACCAAGGAGCTGGGCATCGCCGGCAAAGAGGGGTGCGTGCGGGTGAATTCAGCCGGTTGTCTCAACCGCTGCGAAGAGGGGCCGGTGGCCGTGGTTTATCCCGATGACGTTTGGTACACCTTCGTCGATAAAGAGGATATTGACGAAATCGTTGAAGAGCACCTGCTTAATGGGCGCGTGGTTGAGCGGCTGAAAATTTAGTGTCGAGTGCTTCTTTGCGTCTTTACGTTGACCCGGCGGAAATGCCAGCGGCAGGAGAGCGTTTCCTGATTCCGGGCCCGGGTACGGGGCTCGAAGCGCTGCTGGACGCTGCAAAGGCAGAAGCCCGTGCGCCGTTGAGCAGCCCGCCCATCGCCGTGGTCTGTCATCCCCATCCGCTGCACGGCGGTACTCTCACCAATAAAGTTGCTCATACGGTGGCGAAGGCTTTTGCCGAATTGGGCGCGCAGACCTTGCGATTCAATTTTCGTGGAGTGGGCGCGTCGCCGGGCAAGTTTGATCAGGGCATCGGCGAGGTGGATGATTTACAGGCTGCGGTGGATTGGCTGCGTGTTCGTTATCCGACCGCTCCGTTGTGGCTGGCCGGTTTCTCCTTTGGTGCCTACGTTGCCCTCCGTGGTCAGGCACAAGTGCAGGCGGAACGTTTATTGTTGGTTGCGCCGCCTGTGGCGATGTTTGATTTTCCGGACGAGGCTGGCGTGGCCATTCCCTGGGTGGTGATTCAGGGCAATGAGGACGAGATTGTTGATCCGACTCAGGTTTTGGCCTGGGTGCAGCAGCAGGGTAATGCGCCGCATTATTGTCGGATGGACGGCAGTGGACACTTTTTTCATGGTCGTTTGATTGAACTCCGTCAACAGATTTATCGCGTCTGGGCTGGCGATCTGCCAAGCACTGAAAGGTAATTTTGGTCCGGGCAAAGAATTTTTTTGCTTGACTCAATATATTTTATGACTCAGAATTCCTTAAGCTGTCGAGTTGAATGAAGGCAGCGTGTGTGAATGTGAATCGGACAGCTTTGTATGGTTCGGCTGGAGGCCAACATTCATCACAAATATCTTCCTTCTGGTGGTTTTTTGCGTGGCTCCCGTGTTTATTGGGCGTCGCGTTTTTTTTTGAGTTTTTTGGGGAGCCTCTCTAAGCAGGTTGGTGTGGCTGATACTCAGTGGTGCAGCCATTTGTACGAGGCCGACCTCTTTATTAATACGCCATCATCCGCTTGACATACAGCCCGCTACGCCTTAGTATTTCGCGCCTTTTCAAGACAGATATTTTTTGGAGCAGTGGCTGAGATGAAGACGTTTAGTGCGAAACCCGCCGAGGTAAAGCGTGATTGGTTCGTGATCGATGCGACCGATAAAACCTTGGGCCGTATGGCAACCGAGATTGCTCGTCGCCTGCGCGGCAAGCACAAGCCCGAGTTCACCCCGCATGTTGATACTGGTGACTATATTGTGGTGATTAACGCTGAGAAAGTGACCGTGACCGGTAACAAGGCAGCGGCTAAGAAATATTACCGTTATACGGGTTATGTGGGCGGCCTGAAGACCACCACTTTTGAAAAGCTTATCGATGAAAATCCTACGCGGATCATCGAAGCAGCCGTGAAAGGCATGTTGCCCAAGAATCCTTTGGGTCGCGCCATGTTCCGTAAATTAAAGGTGTATGCCGGTGCCGAGCACCAGCATGCTGCCCAGCAGCCTAAGCCGCTGGACGTTTAACCTTCTGGGTTTTTCAAAACTGAGTCCCTACTAAAGTCCTTCAACGAGACGACAAAATTATCATGGCAGACAAACAGTATTACAGCACAGGCCGTCGCAAAAGCTCCACCGCACGGGTATTCATGAAAGCCGGCAGCGGCAGCATCACCGTTAATTCGCGCGCATTGGATCTCTATTTTGGCCGCGAGACCTCCCGCATGGTGGTGCGCCAGCCGCTGAGCGTGGTCGACATGCTGGAAAACTTCGATTTCAACATCACCGTCAAAGGCGGCGGGAATAACGGCCAGGCCGGTGCCATTCGTCTTGGTATTACTCGGGCGCTGATGGAATACGACGAAACCCTGCGTCCTTCATTGCGCAGCGCGGGATTGGTGACACGTGACGCCCGTGAAGTTGAACGTAAAAAAGTGGGCCTGCACAAAGCCCGTAAGCGTCCGCAATTTTCGAAACGTTAAGACGGCCGATAAAAGAGGCAAGGGAAAAGATAAAAGGGGCATGGATGCCTTTGAGAAGTTGGATGTATGGAAACGCAGTTGTCGATTATCGGTTGAAATATATAAACTGCTCTGTGTAATGCAAAGACTACGGTTTCAAAGATCAGCTTTTTCGTTCAGCTCTGTCAGTACCCTTCAATATCGCAGAAGGTTACGAGCGCGGTTCACGCAAGGAATATATTCGCTTTCTCAATATTGCCAAAGGTTCCTGCGGCGAGATGCGCACTCAACTCTACATCGGTATTGAGGCGGGCATTATCCAAAGCGACACAGCAACCCAATACCTACAAGAGTCCAGTGAGCTGTCCAAAATGTTACAAGGCCTGATCAATAAGCTGGCCGCTAAAGCCTCCGTATAGCTGCTTGTCACTTTCATTTTGTATCTTTGTTCTGCACTTTTGGGAGATCGTCTAACGGCAGGACAGAGGCCTCTGACGCCTCTAATCTAGGTTCGAATCCTAGTCTCCCAGCCATTTTTTAAGTTTCGGGGGAGTGAATTTTTGTAGGGTGGGCACGTTTTTTGTGCCCACGCGGGATGGGAGAATTAACGCGTGGGCACAAAAAACGTGCCCACCCTACGTGGCTACGGTTTCAAAGATCAGCTTTTTCGTTCAGCTCTGTCAGTACCCTTCAATATCGCAGAAGGTTACGAGCGCGGTTCACGCAAGGAATATATTCGCTTTCTCAATATTGCCAAAGGTTCCTGCGGCGAGATGCGCACTCAGCCCTACATCGGCATCGAAGCCGGCATTATTCCTCGCGACACGGCCACCCAATGCGTACAGGAGTCCAGCGAACTGTCCAAAATGCTCTAAGGCTTGAACAGCAAACTGGCCGCCAAAAATTCCGACTAGCATGTTTGTCACTTTCCCCTTTCATCTTGTTGTATCTTTACTCTGCTTTCTTGGGAGATCGTCTAACGGCAGGACAGAGGCCTCTGACGCCTCTAATCTAGGTTCGAATCCTAGTCTCCCAGCCACAATATACATCCCCTCCCCAAGGGGCGGGGTATTAACATCATTTCGTCACACCGGCGCAGGCCGGTGTCCAGGAGTTTCACCAATTAGTAGGCGCTCTTAGGCGACCTCTGGATTCTGGCCGCAGCCTGTCCCGGCGAAGGCCGGGGCCAGAATGACGACATTCGCAGCGAGCTGTGGGGAATTAAACCCTAAGAGATTAAAAAAGCCCGCTCTTTCGAGCGGGCTTTTTTTTAGTTTCGAGGGGCGAAGGAGTTAGATTGATTGTTAACGGCCTTCGTATGTTGGGGAGAGATCATTCTGTAAATGTACAAAAAATAATCGTCATTCCGGAAGATGTCGGAATCCAAGTGGGGGCTTATCGACGCTTATTAAGGTGTTACGTTTCTTTATTTTGTTAACTTGTTGTCTTAAAAAGGTAAAGTGAATGTTTTCATGATGCTTGCAATGATGTGGCGTGGGTTTCATACAAGATTGAACAAACCTTGTTCAATTTCAGGCAGTTTGTTGTTATTAAGCAACAAAATGTCGCCCCGGTCACAATTTTAGGTAGAAAAGTGTTGCACTTCTGCCTAAACCTGCTATAAATACCGTCGTCGACAAGACGGAGTTTAGATAAAACCAAATTATAAATAACTATCATTAATAACTATGGAGAGCGCTCTCTCATGAATAAAAAATTATTAGCAATGGCAGTAAGTGCTGCTTTGGTTGCCCCTGCGGCAGTCATGGCAGCAGACGTGACCTTGTACGGTCAGGCCCAGGTTGAAGTGGCTAGCTATTCAGAAGACACAGCCGGTTCTGGTACAGACGGTGTGAGGACTCAAGATAAATCTCGTGGCCGTTTGGGTGTGAAGACTACCGAAGATCTGGGGAATGGCATGAAGGCTTTTGCTCAGTTCGAGTGGAAAGTGGACACCACCGACGGTGGTCGTGATGCCGGTAATCGTGTTTCTCAGGTTGGTGTAAAGGGTGGTTTCGGTACTGTCGCTTTGGGTAATCTGAAAGCGCCTTATAAATACGCTGGTGGTGTGAAGTATGATCCCTTCGTAGCGACTTCCTTGCAGGCTCGTGGTAATGCAGGCATGACCAGCGGAAGTTTTGGTCAGAACAGTTTCATTAATGATTCTGTGATGTACACCAGTCCTAAGGGTCCCATTACCTTTGGTTTGTTGTATGCCCCTTCTGAGGACGATGGTGCGTGGTCCATGGCGGTGAAGTACAAGCAAGGAGGCATCGAAGCCTTTGTGTCAGCCAATGACCAGGGTGATCGCCCAAGTGGTGGCGTTGCTGGTAACCAGGCCGACGCTTCTGCAGTGAAGGTTGGTGGTCAGTATAAGATGGGCATGCACAAGGTGTCATTTCAGTTTGAGCAAACTGATGCCACTGATTCAACGGGTGCGATTGAGACTGATGCCGATGTCTGGTTCCTGGGTTATCAGGCCAAGATGGGTATGAACACTTTTGTTGCTCAACTGGGTAATACGGATGTCACTGTGAAGACTTCTGGTGTGTCTGTGTCTGGTGAAGCTGCCTACGCTGCTTTAGGTGTAATCCACAAAATGTCCAAGACCACTCGCGTGTTTGCGGGCTGGCGTGATACTGAGAACGTCGAAAGTGTTGTGACTATCGGCCTGCGTAAAGACTTTAAATCATAAAAAAGTCGAATAATAACAACAGGTAGTTAGATGTTGTTGAACGGGGCCTTCGGGCCCTGTTTTTTTGGGTGTGTTATTTGCCCCAGTAAAGTCTGCGTTTTCTTCTCCTGCGGTATTCTTCGAGCTTGTGCTCGGAAAGGGTTTCGCTCACCATCCCTGCTGGTCTTAATGGATGACCGAGTTTGGTCTAAGAAAAAAATGGCGATATTGAAAAAAAGATTGTGGGTACTGTTGACGCTCATCGCAGTGGGAGTGCTGTCGGGCTGTGCGCAGACGGCGATTAAGCCGGATATGAAAAAAATCTACTGGCCCAAAGCGCCGGAAATGCCGCGTTATGTCTATGTCACGACACTTCGTTCTGAAGAGGACGTACGTTCTCTGAGTGCTGAAGACCGTTTTCGCAGGGCGGTGAGCGGGGTTGGTGCACGGCCTCGGGTGTTCGGGAAGCCATTTGCGGTGGCTGCAAAGGACGGCATGGTGGTGGTCAGCGATACGATTTTGCGAAAAGGATTCATCTTTAACCTGTTGCGTCAAAAGCTGTATCAATTCGGGGTTGCGGGTAAAGGAGGTGTGTTGACGAAGCCCATGGGGGTGGCGATTGGTGCTGGCAGTCGAATTTATGTGGCGGATGTGGGCGCCAAACAGGTGTTTGTTTATGATGCATACGGCATGTTCGTGCAGGCGATTGGTGACGTGGGTGAGTTTGATCGGCCGGTGGGCGTGGCTGTATCGCCGGATGGAAAGACGATTTATGTGGTTGATGCCGGCGGAATTGACAGCCTGCGACACCGTGTGGTGATTTACGACGACAAGGGTGTGAAGCAAGATGAATTTGGGCAGCGAGGTGAGAAGCCAGGGCAGTTTAATTTGCCAACGCAGGTGGCTGTGGCGCCGGACGGTACGGTTTACGTGCTGGATGCGGGTAATTTCCGGGTTCAGGCATTTACGGCCGATGGCAAGGTTCTGCGAGCCTGGGGCAAGGCAGGGCGTAATTTCGGAGATTTTGCGCGACCGCGGGGACTGGCGGTGGACTCGGATGGCAATGTTTACGTCACCGATACCTCGTTTCGGAATATTCAGGTTTTTAATGCTAAGGGCCAGTTGTTGTTAGCCATTGGTGGAGAGGGGATGGCGGACAAGCCGGGGCAATACGCGATGCCGGCCGGAGTGGCGGTGGATGAGCTGGGTCACGTGTATATTGTGGATCAGATTCACGCCAAAGTGGAAGTGTTAAGACACCTGTCTGAACAAGAAATGGCGCGGGTCGTTGCTCAACGTTTGATCAAAAAAAGTGATTATTCAAAAAAATGATTTCTTTATTTTAAAATCTGAGTATAATTCTATTTGTTGTATATAAGTGAGATTATGAACTGTTCGATAGTCAACCATGGGTTATGTGAACTGTGCCACAATTTCACGAGTTGGTATTGTATAAATGGCGACCGATTTCCGGTCATTGTTGAGTCAATAAAATAAGTAAATTGTTGTTTTTTAATATGTTTAATGAATGGAAGGGAGTTGGGATAGTCGTAAATTGCACAACTGTCAATATTACGTCGAAGGCGGCATAAGTTTGACATTTGTGCGGTGTTCGTGCTAGAAATTCATCTCAGTTGCAGTGGTAATTTGGTAACCGGTATCTGATTGTGCTGAGTCGGTTTGAACAGCGGATGTTGAGTCAGTAGAACGGCGAATTTTTAAACTAAAAGCAAAGCGCACGAGACCATAGGGGGTTTCAAATGAATCATTTTGTAAAAGCATCGGTGGCAACGGCAGTTATCTTGGGCACGTCCCTAGTCGCTGGCAGTGCATTCGCCGGCTCTATAGCTAATACTCGTCACAACCTGGGTGTTACAGGCCAAGGGCCTAACAGCACGGTAGGGACGGGTGAAATTTGTATTTTCTGTCATACACCGCATGGTGGAGACACTGGCGCACCGGTTCCATTATGGAATAAGGTGCTGTCGACGGCCACGTTCACCACGTACGATCAACTAGGTACTTCCACTCTGGATGCCGCCGTTGGTGATGTGGGTTCGGTGTCTTTGGCCTGTTTGACTTGCCATGATGGCACGCAGGCGATTGACAATATTATCAATGCCCCGGGTTCCGGCGGCTATGATACTGCGGGTGGCGGGGTCGATGGCCTGTCCACAGTGGACGGCTGGTCCTGGACGACGGATCTGACTTTGACGACCGAAGGCCGGTTCCAGAACTCGGTTGATGAACCCGGTGGGCAGAATATTTGGTCGATCGGTACCGATTTGACCAATGATCACCCGGTAAGTATGCAGTACGGTGGTGGTGGTTACTCTGTTAGTTTCCTTAACGGTGGTGGTTTGGGGCTCACGGGCGGCAGAATTACCCGCGATGAAGATTTCGCTCCGGCCGTGCCTATCGGTACAGCGGGTCGTTGGTATGTGGATAACCCGGTGGCAGGTACTACAGGTGATTTTGATAAGTGGGATTTTAAACTGTACACACGGGATACTGGCGCAGATGTGCAGGGAGCTTCTGCGAATGGCGCGGCCTTTGCCCTCGAGAGAGAGCCTTTTGTAGAGTGTGGTTCTTGTCATGATCCTCATTTTGAAACCACAACCTTCCTGCGGATGCCGGGTACAACGGATTTGACCACTATCCTTGGTGGCGGTGTCACGAGCGTAGCCGCTACAGCTCAGTCCAATACGGGCAGCCGGGTTTGCTTGGTATGTCATACCAAATAGACTGAGTCAGCTTTTTGGTTGATAGGTAAAGAACTGGCAGCTTGACGGAGACGTCCGGGCTGCCAGTTTTTTTTGTTTAATGGAATAAAGTGCTAACGACGCGTCGGAAGCGGAATGTGCAAAGGTAAGTATGAATGAGTATTTTTCGGATAGTTGTGTTGTGGTTTGGTTTTTGTTTGAGTGCGGATGTCGCGTTAGCTGCGATTTTCGAGGATAGCGATGTTCCAATAAAGACGACTGTGAGCGGTGCTGCGGGTAAAGAAAAATCGGCGGATGATTTGCCGCCATTGGACTACATCGCGATTGTTAATGGTGAGCAAGTGCCGATGGATCGCTATGTCTCTACGCTACGGCGTGGTCTGAGGGAACGTTTTTATCATGGCAAGATACCGGAAGAAGAAGGGAATAAATTTCGTAAAGAGATTGCGGACGAATTGATTGATAAGACGCTGCTGGTGCAAGAGGCAAAACGTCGTCAATTGAAACCAGATGCGGATGTAGTGGAGGTGAGTGTAAAGGCCTTTGATGCGAAATTTCAAGATGATCCGGAATGGGAGAAGGTTCGCGAGACTATATTGCCGCAGGTGCGCGCAAAATTGAGTGACGACAGTCTGGCAACGGTGTTGGAGAAGATTGTGCGTGGGGTGGCGGTGCCCAGTGAGACGGAGTTACGACAGTATTATGATCAGAACAATGATCTTTTCACTACCCCTGAACGTGTTCGCGTTTCGTTGATATTGCTGCGTGTGGATCCAGCATCGACGCCGGAGGTGTGGCAGCAGGCCAGCGATGAGGCGACCTCTATTGTGGAGCGAATCAATTCGGGTGGGGACTTTGCCGAGCTGGCCCGAATTCATTCCAGTGACAAGTCGGCACACAACGGTGGGGATATGGGTTTTGTGCATGTGGGTATGTTGGGCGTGAATGCGCAAAAAGTGTTGAATATTCTGGAGCCAGGTGAAATGTCGGCGCCTGTGGTGTTGTTGGAAGGGGTTTCAATTTTTTTCTTGGAGGAGCGTGAGCAGCCGAAGTTGAATCTTTTTGCAGCCGTTAAAGAGCGCGCAGAAAAATTGTATAAGCGGGAAAAGGGCGACGGAGCTTGGGAAAGTTTGTTGGCAAAGTTGCACAAGGCGGCAAAAATAGAGGTGAATGATGCGCCTTGGCGATAGCAGGAAGTGCCTGCGTCGCTTGTGTGGTTAACATATACTTGCCTTTATCGAAAAGTAGAAAAAACAGGCTCTGATTCGGGGTGAGAGGATGTTGCCGGATGGGCGTGGAATTCAAGCTTGAGATGATTTGTGTATAAGGACTGATTTAAGCGCATTAGTTGTAAATAATTGGGGGGTGTTTCGTGTCGTTAGGCGTGAGCTTTGGCTAGGTGCTGCTGGCTCCATTATTGACGCGGCTTTTTACTTGCTATGGTTTCTTTTGGTTTTATCTCGCATTGCCGAATTCAAATACTGCTGATTGTTATTGTCGGGTGTTTGGTTGGGGGTAATGTGTTCGCCGCGTTTGGGGGGCTGGTACCGTTACGTTGGTCGGGACAGCTATCCTATAACTATGGTTATGTGGATAGCGCGGGCAACGAATCTGAGACGACCAGTTTGTTGCTCGGCTTAGCGGCGTCTGGCTATATCTGGCACCCTTGGTTTGCATCCACATCCATGGCCTTGAACATTGGCTTGTCGAATACGGAAACGGCTTCAAGCAGCTCTGATTCCACGGTGGGAACGGGTGCCTTTTCGGTCGGGATATTTCCGCGCAGTCGCTTCCCTTTTTCCATGAGTTATTCAAGAACGGATAGTCGATCGCAATCATTTCAGGATATTTCTCAGGTCTCGGGTGAAACGGGTTTTACGGTGACGCGATTATCTTTGCGGCAGAATTATCGTCCCCGGGCGTATAATCAGTCGTATGGCGCTTGGTATCATTTGACCGATTATGAGGGAGAGTTTTTTGGTTCCGAGAGTGAGATATATGGGTTTAATTATAATTTGCGGCTTGCGAATCAGTCGTTGGCCGTCAACACAACTCATTCGGAAACGAGATCCAGAGGTAACCCGGATACGCCCACGACGGATGTGCTGACGGTCACTCATGTTTACACGCCGAGTCCGGAACTGGGTGTCAATAGCCTAGTATCGTACGTGGAGATTGATCCAGCTGGTAGCAGTTCGATTTCGAAAGATTCGCAGGCCTTTAGCTCATTTTTTTGGCGGCCGGAACACCGCGCGCTGAATGTTTCGGGCGGTGTTCGATTATCAGAAAATAAATCTGAGGGGATGGAGGCCACAGTGAGTCGTAGTTTGAATACGACTTTGGGCGTGGGTTATCGATTGGCGCGATCCTTGACTCTCAGTGCTACTGCTTCAGTGGGCACCGTCGATAGTGGAGGATCTCAGTCGTTAGCAACGGCGCAGACGGTCAATGTTTCATACAGTGGGGGTCAGCGGCAATTGGCGGGTTACAGTTATTCCTGGCAATGGAATACGGCTGTATCGAACTCGAGTACGCGAACAGAGGTGACGGGCAAGACGAGCTCCACAGGACAACAGAGCCTGTCGTCAGGTATTGGCCACAATATTGGCAAGTCGTGGTCAGCAGGACGAAATTCTTCTATTCGTGGTAGTTTTTCTCAGTCGGGTTCTGCTAGCAAAACTTCTGAATTGGATGTGATTTCAAAATCCGTGAGGCATGGAGTGAGTCTTAGCTGGAATCGCCGTGGCAAGGGGGGGGCAACGTATGTGAGTGGTCGCCTTAACGATTCCCGGAGTTACGGGAATAGGGATACGGCGTATAACGATTTCAGCGCCAGTCTCGTTAGCGATTATGCAATTAGCCGGCTGAGTAGTGTGTCGGGTAATCTGAATTTTATAGCGAGCCAGAGCGAATCGGAAAATGAAGCGGGCGAAAAAAGTACCTCGGGGGCGAGGAACTTGGCAGGCGGCATGTCGTACCGACACGGCCGTCCATTTGGTATTTATAACATGCAATTTACGACTAGATTGACCGGTAGTAAACGGATCGATAGTGTTATACCGACGGCCACATTGCGTTCAGAGTCACAAATTCGTTACAGTTTAGGGCGCCTGTCTACCTCGCTCAGTTTTCGATTGACGGAGAGTGCTGGGGGCAGTGTGACAAAATCAATGAATTTTCAGGCTACCCGAAGTTTTTAATGTGGGGTAAGATGTGTATTGCACTTGACATGCCAAAATCGCAGTCGGTGCATGAATTGGGTTTATACGTGAATTAATGGAGGGGGGGCTCTATGTTCAAGTCAGCACTGATTGGTTTGTTGAGTATGTTGGCTATTCTGGTGTTGCCGCAAGCGGCCCAGGCTGAATATGCTGATGTAGTGATCAACAATTATGCGGATGCGGCCGGTATGCGGCCTGTGGTATTCCCGCACTGGTATCATCGTATTCGTTTCCGTTGCAAAGTCTGCCACGCAGACCTCGGCTTTAAATTTAAGGCTGGCGGCAACAAAATCACCATGGCAAAGATCATCGACGGTAAATTTTGTGGCGCATGCCACAATGGTGAAATTTCATGGTCTGTCGAAAACTGTGGCATGTGTCATTCAGGGGTGCCGGGTACACCAACGCAGATTCACGGTAGTACCGTGCAGCGTTTGGTTGCGCCAACGTATAAATCTTTGGGCAAGCCAGCTCAATAACTAAACAAGGGGGGGATAAAATGGAAATTACACGCTTCTTGTTGGTGATGATGGCGATGCTGATGTTCATTGGTTTGAATGTGCAGGCAGCAGAAGCACCGTTGAAGGAAGTTAAGTCCGCAAAGGGTAAAGTGAGTGGTGCCAATGTCTTTAATCGCTTGCTGAAGAAAGATACGGAGCGTAATGCATCGCCGGCCGAAGATGGTATTCATGATGTCGGAAATGATGGTACACACGTTTTGCAGCCGCCATTGATCGCTTATGACGGATTACCGACATCCGAGTTCGGTAATTATGTGGATTGGGTGAAGTCTCTGGATCAAGGCCTGTTAAAACCACGTTATGACCGCTTCGACCCAACTGTTGAGCCGTTGGTAATGGATCTGGATATCGTTCGTGAAGTGAAGGCTTCTATGCCGGACGTGGTGTTTCCGCACAAGCCGCACACCCAGTGGCTGCATTGCTCAAATTGTCATCCTAAAATTTTTATTCCCCAGCGAAATGCCAACGTCATAAACATGTCGGCTATTCTGTTGGGTCAGAAGTGTGGGGTGTGTCATGGCAAGGTATCGTTTCCGATTACCACTAAGTCATGTATCAAGTGTCACTCTAAACCAAAACCTGCGGACTGGAAGCCACCGAAGAGTGAAGCCAGTCTCAAAAATCCCTGGCGGTAATCGTACTTGAAGTTATTGTTGGCTGGGTATAGTTGAAATCTAAGGTGCGGGCAGGCAAAGGTCTGCACCGCACTTTAATGTTTCTTGAGTGATATTTTTAAAGTATTAACGGCGACTGTACGATTAACTGTATAGGTTTATAGTTATCTATGTAAGGTGTGATATGTCTATACGCTACTCTAAAATTTTGTGGGTGTTTTTTTTGGTTGCGGTACTTAGTCTTGTGGCTTGCGGTGGGCAAGCAGTTAAGCCTAGCGATGTTAGTGTTGAACAAATAAATGCGATGGATCGGGCGGCAGAAAAGGTGCTGGTTACGGACGACGCAAAATTGACTGCGGAAGTCGAACTTGTGAAACAACCTGAGCCGCCTGTTGTAGAAGTAACTCCGCGCAAGCAGATGGATGAATCACAAATAGCGGTTGAAGCTATTCCAGCCAAAGAGGCACTATTGGTCGAGCAAGTGCCATTGGTTAGTGAAACGTCGCCAGTGACTGATTCGGCAATAGTGGATCAAATGGAAGAATCGGATGGAATGGGCGTGACAACGATGGAATCTGTCGTGCCGGAAACCGTTTCTGCGGATAGTCAGCAAGTTGAAACATCCACAGTAGCGAAAAGTGATTCAGAAGAATCATCTGCGTTGTCGATGTCAAGCGACCCGAATCATTTCAAGGTTACCGTTGGCGCTAAGCAAGCGGGCCATCCGTCGTATGGCAAAGGTCATCCATTGGGTTTTCTCATCGATGGAATACCCGGTAAGGAGCTTGTGGTTGAGCGCGGTCAGACATACACCTTCGACATTCTTACCAATCCAAAACATGATGTGTATTTGTCGAGAAAGGCGATTGGTTGGGGGAGTGCTCCGTATTCCGCAGGGGTGGAGGGCGCATACACCTATAAAGGTACGATGACTTTTAAGCCTGACAAAGACAGTCCGTCTCAGCTCTTTTATGCATGCCGCAACCATCCTTATATGGGAGGCATTATTCATGTGGTAAATCTTGGCGAAGAAAAGGTTGAGATCAAACAGCGAGTGGTGATGCCGGCCGATGCCGGCTTACCTCAACTCGTTGTGCAACCAGTGGTGACGGCATCCAAGGTCAAGCAAAAGCTCATGTTTGCTGAAATGATGGCCAATGCCCAGGGCGCAAAACGTGTAATGGCTAGCCAAAATGTCGAAGCCAAGCAAATGGTGGTGAAAGCAAAAAAATTAATGGGTGAAGCCCGTAAAAAATCCTTGGTCGGTGCGTTGCCAGAGGCATTGTCGATGGCAGATCAGGTGTTAAAAATGCTGAGTGAAGCAACGCGGCTGGTGCCAGGTGAAGAAGAGATGGCGCAATTGACTGAAAATTATAAAACGTTGTTGGCCGAAATTAAGGATTATCAAAAATCTTATCGAAGCAATGTGAAGAGTCTTAGGAAACAAGGTGCCCTGGATGAGAGTATTGCCTTTGACGAGAAAAAATTTGAGGGTGTGATCGTTGAGGCAGCAACATTGGCGGGACAGAAAAATTACGTACGCGCCAATAAGTTATTGCAGCAGGCGCAGGTGGCGGTGACGGTGGCGTTACACAAAATGCTTGATTCAAAAACCCTGGTTTATGATCTCAATTTTGAGACCGCTGCAGATGAATACGAGTATGAATTAAAACGTTTCGTAAGTTATGAGGAACTCATTCCGATTGCTATCGAAGCCAAGAAACCTTCAGCGGGGGCAGTGAAGTTGATGAAAAGTTTTTTGAAAAAAGCGCGTAAGCGACGCGATGAGGCACAGGATAAGGCGGAGGCAAGTGATTATCCTTCTGCGATTGGTATGATGCTGCAGGCAACCAAAACGGTTCGGCGAGCGTTGCGCATGGTAGGTGTGACTCAATAATTCATATTCATGTGAGTGTTGTGTAAAAACGATGAGGGGTCTTGTTTTGGCGATGAACTCGATTGACAACAATATCCTGGTACAGATAGTGGATTGCGGAAGTTACTACCCAGTCGCCTGAAAAGGATACTGCTTCTTTTTAAAATCCCGGTCGT
>CAYNYJ010000079.1:0-15165 GCA_964401355.1 uncultured Ectothiorhodospiraceae bacterium
AGCACTTAGCACTTAGCACTTAGCACTTAGCACTTAGCACTTAGCACTTAGCACTCAGCACTCAGCACTCAGCACTGTATCTCAAGCCCCGCGCCGTGGGCCAACCCCACAAAATCCGGGAACGAGGTGTTCACATTGGCGCAGTTGTTAATGATCACCGGGCCGCTGGCGCGCAACGCGGCCATCGCAAAAGCCATAGCGATGCGGTGATCGTCGTGGCTTTCTACCTGCCCACTACCCAATTGACAGCCTGCACCCCCACCGCGAATCACCATGCCATCTTCAGTCGGCCGGGCATCTACGCCCAGAGTTTGCAAACCATCAGCCATCACCTGAATGCGATCACTCTCTTTAACCCGCAGTTCTTTGGCGCCGGTCAACACGGTCTCACCTTCGGCGCAGGCGGCGGCAACAAACAGCACCGGAAATTCATCGATGGCCAGCGGCACCTGATCTTCAGGGATTTGAATGCCCTGCAACGGCGCTGAACGCACGCGAATATCTGCTACCGGCTCGCCACCCACTTCGCGTTCATTGCACAAGGTAATGTCCGCGCCCATTTGACGCAGAATATTGATCACCCCGATACGAGTCGGGTTAACGCCCACGTGTTGCAGCAGAATATCCGATCCCTCGCTGATGCTGGCGCCCACCATGAAAAAGGCCGCCGAGGAAATATCCGCAGGCACTTCCACGGCGGTCGCCGTGAGCTTACCGCCACCCTCAATACAGGCTGTGGCACCCGTTCTTTCCACCGCATAACCAAAGCCGGCGAGCATGCGTTCGGTGTGATCACGAGTCGGTGCCGGCTCGGTGACACAGGTGCGGCTCTTGGCGTACATGCCTGCCAACAACAGGCAGGATTTTACCTGGGCGCTGGCCACCGGCATGGTGAAATCAATGCCCCGCAATGGCTGATCGCCGCAAATGCTCAAAGGGGCCGTGCCGGTTTCGGTGGTACCGATCACCGCGCCCATTTCCGCCAGCGGCTCGGTGACGCGGCGCATGGGACGCCCCGACAAAGAGTCATCGCCGCTGAGAATCGTATTGAAATTTTGCCCGCACAGCAGCCCGGACAAGAGCCGCATCGAGGTGCCGGAATTGCCCATGTTCAACGCGGCTTTCGGCGTTTTGAGCCCACGCATACCCACGCCGTGAATCACCACTCGACCGTTGTCCGGACCTTCGATCTTCACGCCCATGTCACGAAAGGCCTGCAAGGTGGCCAAGGCATCTTCGCCTTCGAGAAAACCGGTCACTTCCGTCACACCTTCGGCCAGCGAGCCCAACATGATGGAGCGATGGGAAATGGATTTATCACCCGGCACCCGTAACGCACCGCGTAAGGCTCCGCCGGGTTCAACGTTAAAAACGATGTTCTTCGTTAGATTCTGTTCTTCCACATTCAATCCTATGTTTGCTCCATTCCCGCGACAGTTTTAACTAGCGCTTTGGAAATAAACGCAGACTGCGCAGAGGCGCAGAGAAAGAGTATTTAAGGAATCCCTGATTGATTCAAGTTCCGTCATTCCGGCGAAGGCCGGAATCCAGACATTCGATGCACTGGATCCCGGCCTTCGCCGGGATGACAGATTATTCAGATCTTCCTTAAAATAGCCTTTCTCTGCGCCTCTGCGTCCTCTGCATTAAATACAGCGCATTCAGAAAAAACACTCAATCCTCACAAAACTGGTCACGCGCAGCCTTGGCACGGGTAAATACGTTCAACAGGTACTCACTGTCGTTATTGGCGATGGCCTCGCGCAGTTTATCGAGATCAGCGCCGAAACGATCCAGCATTTTCAGTAGCGCAGGTTCGTTGTGCACACAAATGTCGTGCCACATTTGCGGGTCGCTGGAGGCAATACGGGTGAAATCCCGAAAGCCACCGGCGGCATATTCAAAAATTTCCTGTTTATCATCCATCGTAGCCAGAGTATCCACCAGCGAAAACGCCAGCAAATGCGGAAGATGGCTGGTGGCAGCCAGAACCTCGTCGTGATGAACCACACTGGTTTCGACCACCTCGGCACCCGCCTGTTGCCACATCTCCCGCACCCGCGCCACCGCCTCCGGTGCACTGTTTTCGGTGGGGGTCAAAATCACCCGACGGCCGTCGTACAACTCAGCGAACGAGGCTTCGACACCGCTTTTTTCAGTACCCGCAATGGGATGGCCTGGCACAAAGTTCGGCGGCAATTCACCGTTGGGTAATTGAAAAGCATCGCGCACCGCTTCGACCACGCTGGCTTTCGTGGAACCTGCATCAGTGAGAATGGTACTCGCAGGAAGTGATGGCGCAATGGTTTTAAAAATGGCCGCCATCGCACCAACAGGTGCGGCAACAAGCACAATATCCGCACCCTTTACGGCCCTCGTCATATCGTTTTCGAAACGATCAATCACACCCAATGACTGAGCACGTTTCAAGTGATCTTCATTTCGACCTGCACCGACTATCTCACCCACAGCAGCGGCGCGTTTGAGCGCCCGCGCCAGAGAACCGCCGATGAGTCCGACACCAATAATGGTCAGTTGTTTGATCATTTTCCTGACACCAGCACCCGCTCCAGCGCTGCCAGAAAACGGGCATTCTCCTCGGCCAGCCCCAAGCTCACGCGCAGGTGTCGCGGCATGCCGTAATTCGCTACTGGGCGCACAATCACGCCTTCGTGCAGCAACGCATCATACACAGCGGCGGCCGTCCGTCCCAATGAAGAGTCGCCCACGTCGACACAAACGAAGTTACCTACCGAGGGAATAAACTCCAGCCCCATTTTCTGCACTGCATTCGTCACCACAGCCATTTGCTCGGCATTCAGGGCCACGGCTTTGCGCACGTGTTCCACATCATCCAGGCCCGCACAAGCCGCAGTCAGGGCCAGGCTGTTGACGTTAAACGGCGGCCGAATGCGGTTCAACAGATTAGCCATGTCGGGATGCGACAGGGAATATCCCACCCGCAAGCCCGCTAAGCCATAGGCTTTGGAGAAGGTGCGCGTCACCAAAAGATTGGGATAACGGTCGAGCCACTGGCTGGCATCAGGATAATCATCAGCACTCGCTTGTGCACGTAAAGCAGCATCACGGGCATATTCAAAATAGGCCTCGTCCACCACCACTGCAATGCGCGATGGCACGGCGGCAATGAAGGCTTCCAGCTCTTCTTCGCCCAGCCAAGTGCCGGTGGGATTATTGGGATTGGCGATAAAAATCACCCGGGTACGATCGGTGATCGCCGCCAGCATGGCGTTGAGATCGTGCCCCCAGGCTTTAGCCGGCACCACCACCGCCGTGGCACTGGCGGCTTGAGTGACAATGGGATACATGGCAAAGGCGTGTTCGGAAAACAGCACCTCGTCACTCGGTTGCACCAAGACCCGCACCACGAATTCCAGCGGATCACTGGAACCATTGCCCAAGGTAATCTGTGCCATGTCAACGTCGTGCTTGGCGGCCAACATTTGTTTCAAGGTGAAACCGTTGCCATCGGGATAACGCGCCAGCTCTGAAAATTCATTTTGCAGAGCGGCTAAAACCTGGGGACTGGGGCCTAAAGGGTTTTCATTGGACGCAAGTTTGAGCACATTGCTAACGCCGTATTCGCGCTGCAACTCATCAATGGGTTTACCGGGTTGATAAGGGCGCAGGCACTGCACACCCTCCGTCGCCGTTAAGTCAAAACTCTTACCTTGCGACAAGCCTTGTGTCATCTACAACACGGCCCGGGGGTAAGAGCCCAACACCTTGAGCATAGTCACCTCGGTTTTCAGTGCATCCAGACACTGGGCGATTTTTTGATCCTGGTAGTGACCATTAATATCAATAAAAAACACATACTCCCAGTTAGCCAAACGTGATGGCCGCGATTCAATACGATTCATGGAAATATCATTTTTGGCGAACGGCGCCAGCAGTTGATGCAGTGCACCGGGTTTGTTAGGGGCCGATATCAACAATGAAGTTTTGTCATCACCGCTGGGTGGCGTAGCCTGCTGACCAATAATCAAAAACCGTGTGGTGTTTTCCGGGTTGTCTTCAATATTGGCCTTAACAATTTTCAGGCTATAAATTTCTGCAGCGGTTTCGCCAGCGATCGCCGCCGCATCAACCTCTGCCGCAGCACGCTGCGCGGCATCGGCATTGGAACTGACCGCAATTCTTTCGATACCCGGCAGATTGGCATCCAGCCATTCACGACACTGCGCCAAAGATTGTTGATGGGAATAGATTTTGCGAATCACCGCCAAGTCAGACTGCTGCGCCAATAAATTATGATGCACACTCAAATCTACCTCACCACAAATAGTCAGCGAGGATTGCATGAACATATCCAGAGTATGATTAACCACCCCTTCTGTGGAATTTTCCACCGGCACCACGCCGTAATTCGCGGCACCCGACTCTACTTCACGAAACACTTCATCAATAGCCGCCATCGGCGCAGTTCTCACTGAATGGCCAAAATGCTTGAACACTGCAGCTTGCGTAAAGGTACCCGCGGGACCAAGGAAAGCCACCTGCATCGGCTTCTCCAAGGCCAAACAAGCCGACATAATCTCCCGAAACAAACGCGCCATTTCTTCACCGGAAAGTGGCCCCTCATTACGTACCACCACATTGCGCAACACCGCGGCTTCACGTTCCGGACGGTAATAAACGGCATCGTCACCCTGTGCCTGTTTTACCTCAGCGACCTGCTGCGCCAATTGCGCACGCGCATTGATCAGCGTCTGGAGTTTTTCATCCAGCGCATCGATCTGTTGCCTGATGTTGTCGAGTTTGTTTGTCATAATTTTATGATGATAATAAAATCAACTCATCTAAACCGTGCGAACAGCCATGACACCATCAATGGACTGAATAGATTGTAAAATCGAGTCGGTCACTTCTTTATCTACATCCACCAAGGTGTAAGCTAGATCACCGCGCGATTTATTGAGCATGTCGATAATATTCAAACCAGCGTCGGCCAGGGCCGTGGAAATTTGACCGACCATATTGGGCACGTTGGAATTAACAATCGAAAGCCGATATCCGTCGCTACGTGGCATTTTCACTTCGGGAAAATTGACCGAATTGGTGACGTTACCGTTTTCCAAATAATCACGCACCTGTTCCGCCACCATAATCGCGCAGTTATCTTCTGCTTCCACCGTGGAGGCTCCCAAATGCGGCAGAGCAATCACCCGTTGGTGATTTTTTAGCAGGTTACTCGGGAAGTCACAAACGTACGCATAAACCTTTCCGGCCTTGATCGCTTCAGACACCGCTTGATCATCGATAATGCCGCCGCGCGCAAAATTCAAAATTACCACATTGTCTTTCATGATTTTGAGACGTTCTTCGTTGATCATATTTTTGGTGGCATCGATCAAAGGCACATGAAAAGTCACAAAATCCACTTGCGACATCAGCTCGTCCACACTGGCCGCCTTTTTCACGTTAGCGGACAATTCCCAGGCGCCTTCCACGGTGATGCCCGGATCAAAGCCGATAACATTCATCCCCAGTGACTCGGCGGCATTCGCCACCAGGCGACCGATGGCGCCCAAGCCAATCACCCCGAGGGTACGTCCCGGCAGTTCAAATCCACCAAAATTCTTTTTTCCCGCCTCGACCTGTTTATTAATTTCCGCGTCGTCACCTTCAAGATTGCGTGCAAACTCCCACGCCTGACAAATATTACGACAGGCCAGTAACATGCCGGTAACCACTAATTCTTTCACCGCATTGGCATTGGCGCCGGGCGCATTAAACACCGGAATACCGGCGGCGCTCATTTTTTCGACGGGAATATTATTGACGCCGGCACCGGCACGACCCACCGCCTTTAACGTCGGCGGAATGTCCATGTCGTGCATTTTGAATGAACGCAACAAAATGGCATCGGGGTGCTGAATCTCTGACGCCACTTCATAATTTTCACGCGGCAGACGTTCCAGCCCGACGATGGAAATATTGTTGAGTGTGAGTATTTTATACATCTGTTCCCTCTGTAACTTTGTTTTTTAGCCGTTATGCTTCTCGAACTCCGCCATAAAAGCAATTAACGCATCCACTCCCGTTTCCGGCATGGCGTTATAAATACTGGCGCGCATGCCGCCGACAGAACGATGTCCTTTCAATGTGATCAGGTTCGCGGCTTTGGCACCTTCCAGAAACGCAGTATCCAGCTCGGCATTGGCCAGCGTGAAGGGCACGTTCATCCAGGAACGGCAATTAAGCGCAACCGGGTTAGCATAAAAATTCGACGCATCAATCGCGGCGTAAAGTTTGGCAGCTTTACGTTGATTAATGTCACCCATCGCCGCCAGGCCACCCTTTTCTTTCAGCCAGGCAAACACCAAACCCGCCAGATACCAGCCATAGGTCGCCGGAGTGTTGTACATGGAATCATTTTTGGCATGTATGGCCCAATCAAACATCGCGGGTGTGCCATCTTTCGCATGACCGATTAAATCATCACGCACAATGACGATGGTGAGTCCGGCAGGGCCGATGTTCTTTTGTGCGCCAGCATAGATCACCGCGAATTTGGACACATCAATTTGGCGCGATAAAATAGTCGATGACATGTCGGCCACCAATGGAACGTCACCGGTATCCGGCACGTACGAAAACTCCACACCTTCGATGGTTTCATTCGGCGTGTAGTGCACATAAGCGGCATCGGGGTTAAAGGTCACACTGCCCTCTTCCGGCACCGTAGTAAATTTGCCATCGATTTCAGTGTCGGCAACAATATTCACATCGCAATAACGTTTGGCTTCGGCAATGGCCTTTTTGGACCAAGATCCGGTGCGAAAATAATCTGCCGAGCTATTCTTGCCTGATGAAGAGCCACGCAGCAAGTTCAACGGCACCATTGCAAACTGACTGGAGGCACCGCCTTGCAGGAATAACACTTTGTAGTTATCCGGAATGGCCATCACTTCGCGCAAATCGGCCTCAGCCTGTGCGGCAATAGACATAAATTCTTTGCTACGATGACTCATTTCCATCACTGACATGCCGGCATCATGCCAGTCCAACATTTCAGCCTGCGCTTTTTCCAATACATCCTGCGGCAAGGCTCCGGGGCCCGCACTAAAGTTAAACACACGCCTCATGGACGACTCCTAATTTCTATAAATCAAAATTTATTTGTTTTTAAAACACAACGTACCTGCACACCCCTAAAAAGGAAATGATCCTTCGAGACAGGCGCGTTGCAATTAATTTTCAGGTGTTGATGATTCGTCTGCTGGTGTATCGTCTACTGGTGTATCATTGGTTTGGGTATCGCTGGCTTGAGTTTCACCCGCTGATGATTCGGTCACGGAAACGTCATCTGACACATCAGACGACTCCTCATCATCCTCAGTTTCGGCAACACGTTCGATACCCACCAGTTTTTCACCATTGGCCAGTTTGATGAGACGTACGCCCTGAGTATTGCGTCCCAATACCGAAACTTCCGACACGCGGGTGCGTACCAGGGTGCCGCCATCAGAAATCAACATGATCTGGTCATCATCAGCCACCAGCACCGCACCTACCACCGCGCCATTGCGTTCGCTGCCCTGAATAGAAATAACACCCTGACCACCACGACCATGGCTGGGATACTGATCCACTGCGGTGCGTTTGCCATAGCCATTTTCGGTGGCGGTCAACACACAACCTTCGCGCGGAATAATCAACGAAATCACTTTGGCGTCACCTGACAATTTCACGCCACGCACACCACCCGCAGCACGCCCCATGGCACGCACATTGGATTCACTAAAACGAATGGTTTTTCCTGCGCTGGTAAACAGCATCACATCGCGTTCACCGTCGGTAATATCGACACCCACTAACTGGTCGCCATCACGCAGATCAATGGCACGAATACCATTAGCACGCGGCCGCGAGTAATCCACTAACGGCGTCTTTTTCACGGTGCCATTAGCAGTGGCGAAGAAGATGAACTGGCCTTCTTCGTATTCCCGAATCGGCAAAATGGCGGTGATGCGTTCGCCTTCGTCTAACGGTAACAAGTTAACAATCGGCTTGCCACGTGCAGCACGTCCGGCCTGCGGCAGTTCGTAAACTTTTTTCCAGTACATTTTGCCCTGACTGGAGAAACACAAAATCGTATCGTGAGTACTGGCAACAAACAGCTTGTCGATGAAGTCTTCATCTTTCATGCTGGTCGCGGACTTACCCCGACCACCACGGCGTTGGGCACGATAATCCGTCAACGGCTGACACTTGGCATAACCTTCATGCGACAGCGTGACAACGACATCTTCTTCAGTAATCAAATCTTCGAGATTAATGTCGGCTTCCGCTTCACGAATCTCGGTGCGGCGTTCATCGCCGTAGTTTTCTTTAATTTCTTCCAGCTCTTCACGAATCACTTGCATCAGGCGTTCGATACTACCGAGGATATCCAGCAGGTCGGCAATGACGATTAACAACTCTTCGTATTCGGTGAGAATTTTATTCTGTTCAAGACCGGTTAGACGATGCAGGCGCATTTCCAAAATCGCTTGCGCCTGAACGTCGGACAAATAATATTTGCCATCCACCAAACCACATTCTTTTGTCAGCCCGTCGGGACGCGAAGATTCGGCACCGGAGCGTTCCAGCATGGTCAGCACCACGCCCGGCTCCCAGCCCGTGTCCATCAGTTTTACTTTGGCCTCGGCAGGATTCGTCGCTGATTTGATCAACACAATAATCGGATCGATATTCGTCAGCGCCACCGCCAGCCCTTCACGGATGTGCGCCTTTTCACGCGCCTTGCGCAATTCAAAAAGGGTACGACGAGTCACCACCACACGGCGATGATCAATAAAGGCTTGCAGGATTTGCTTGAGGTTCAGCAGTCGAGGTTGACCATCGACCAACGCCACCATATTAATGCCGAAGGTGTTCTGCATTTGCGTCTGCGAATAAAGATTGGCAATCAACACCTCAGGCACTTCACCGCGCTTGAGTTCGATGACCATGCGCATGCCGTCTTTGTCCGACTCATCACGCAGCTCGCTGATACCTTCGATCTTTTTATCGCGAACAAGGTGTGCGATTTTTTCGACCAGCCGTGCCTTGTTGACCTGATACGGCAGTTCGGTAACCACGATGCGCTGACGACCGTTACCGTATTCTTCAATCTCAGTGCGGGCACGCACCAGCACCCGGCCACGACCGGTGCGATAGGCCTCATGAATACCGCGTACGCCGTTGATGATGCCCTGAGTGGGAAAATCCGGGCCGGGAATAATCTCGATCAGAGCGTTGATGTCCAACGAAGGATCATTGATCAGCGCCAGCACCGCATTTACCACTTCATTCAGGTTGTGCGGCGGAATATTGGTGGCCATGCCCACCGCAATGCCAGTGCTGCCGTTAATCAGCAGGTTCGGGATGCGTGACGGAAACACCGCCGGCTCATGTTCGGATTCATCGTAATTAGGGGTAAAGTCGACGGTATCCTTGTCGAGATCCGCCAGCAGCTCGTGGGCGATTTTCGACATGCGCACTTCGGTGTAACGCATGGCCGCAGCGGAATCACCATCCACCGAACCGAAGTTGCCCTGCCCGTCCACCAACATGTAGCGCAGCGAAAAGGGCTGCGCCATGCGCACAATAGTGTCGTACACCGCAGTATCACCATGCGGGTGATATTTACCGATGACGTCACCCACCACACGGGCGGATTTTTTATAGGGTTTGTTCCAGTCGTTGCCCAGCACGCTCATGGCATAAAGCACGCGCCGATGCACCGGCTTGAGGCCGTCGCGCACATCTGGCAGGGCGCGGCCGACGATGACGCTCATGGCGTAATCGAGATAAGACTGCTTCATCTCATCTTCAATGTTGACGGGGAGGGTTTCTTTGGCGAACTCGATGCTATCTGTCATTAGGTATCCAACGGTGGGGAATCCAGCATTTCTGTGTGCACAAAATGTGCATAGGCCGGGCAATCAACCCCGACCTTTTCTTTTTATTTACCCGTCAAACATGCATAAACGAGCTGACTGGCTCAAGCACGCGCTTGAGCGCCTTTTTAATCGCAAAATCATACCACACCCGACACCCTACGACACGTACGGAAAACCGTTTAAAATGGGCTCTGCGGGAGGCTAGCGGGGACTGTTCTGGAAATTAGGCGTTTTATATGTCGCCACTGTGAATTAATGGAGAACAAACGAGAAGGATAAAGATATTCCAGCTTACCCTTTAATTAAATGAGCCTTGGAATTGCAATTATCACCAAAGTTGCGGAAACAGAAACTCAACAGCCGTAGTTGATAGCTTTAGTTCAACATCACGCTTTGGCTTTGCGCTAATTAAACCTTCGTTTTGCATTTGCTTGAATATGGGTCTTAATGTCTGCTCACCTTTCCCTAGATGCTGAATTATTGCTCCCCTGCTCATCGCGCCTTTTTCAAGCAACAAGCGATAGATATCTCGCGCCGCGATTTTCAATAATGGCAGCTCTGCACCGGATGAATCCGGAAGCCCACCTTTAGCTCTCATCTCAAAATAGTAATCAACCCTAATTCCTAGTTTTCTAGGCTCAAGAAGGCCGGAAAAATACTTCACTTGGTCAAGCGCTGTATCAATGAAATATTTTGTGAAATGGATGAGACCTAAATCAGACAAAATACCTCGCCCATCAGTATCTCCCAGCCTTGGTTTATCTGCTTGAGCTAACGCCGCATAATAAGCCTTAGTATCTCGACCGAAACCTCTGGTAATAGACCATAGGCCATAGCCATCAAACCCAGAACACCGCATATAGCAATCAGTAAGAAGTCGAATCACTCTACCATTCCCATCTTGGAATGGATGAATCCAAGCCAGCCTATGATGGAGCGCTGCTGCTGCAATAACTCTTCTTGTTCCATGTATTTTATTAAGATCAAATTCTGTTTCCAGCCACCCCATGTAACCATTAAGTTTATTGCTATCAGGTGGGATATGAGACCCGACCTGAACAGGGCGGGTTCGATATTCGCCTGGATGAACAAGTATTAATTTATTCTCATGATCAAAAACATCTTGCCCATCTTTATCTTTAACGGTGAGAAATGAGGGAGCGAGGCCGCTATAAAAAGTTCTATGCAGCTCTTTGACAAATTCCTGCGTCATAACATTCGTTTTATTAACGCCTGATTTTTTTGCTTTTATTTGCGCTTCGAGGTGCGCCAATAGTTCCATCAAAGGCCCGTCACCGCCGCCCCCGTGATCTTTTTCCTGGGTTCTTAATAAATCCTTCGGATGAGTTGGGTTACCTTCAATCCTGTTGCTATAAAAGCAGTTAACGAGCCTGAGCAACCACTCTGTTGAGCTGCGAATTGAGCCTGGAATTGTTTCGTTAAGGGCTGCATCAGCCCTGTACAGCTCCACCAGCTTATCTTCATACTCACCAAGCTTGCTGGATTCTATGTATGGAGTTATCCCTATCATCACCGGCTCATTTAGACTAATAACCACAATGTTTATAACATGTTAGCCTGTAATTAACCAAATAACCACCGCTATTTTTATAGGTATATTACCTTGAACGAAATCAATGAAGATCAGAGAACAACTATTCTCCTAACTTATACAAAACACAAAACAAACATCAGATATTTTCCATCGTCGCCGCCATTTTCTTCGCGTCCGGTGCCAGTACCACGCCACGCTCGGTGACGATGGCGTCCACCAGCGCGGCCGGGGTAACGTCGAAGGCCGGGTTCCAGGCGGCCGCTCCGGTGGCGGCAATGGACTGGCCGGCGAGGGACAGGACTTCTGCGGGGGAGCGTTGCTCGATGGGAATATCGTCACCGTGGACGATATTCATGTCTACCGTGCTCGCAGGAGCGACGACCATGAATTTCACGCCATGATGCCGTGCCAGCACCGCCAGCCCATAGGTGCCGATCTTGTTGGCGACATCGCCATTGGCGGCGATGCGATCCGAGCCAACAATCACCCAGTCGATCTTGCCCAGTTTCATCAAATGCGCCGCCGCGCCCTCCGCTTGCAGGGTCACCGGGATATTTTCCTGCACCATTTCCCAGGCGGTGAGCCGCGCGCCCTGCAACCAGGGACGGGTTTCGTCGGCGTACACATGAGTGATTTTTCCTGCCGCAAAACCGGCCCGCACCACGCCCAGCGCCGTACCGTACCCGCCCGTGGCTAACGCTCCTGCGTTGCAATGCGTCAGAATATTGCAGGGTTGCTCGATGAGCGCGGCACCCAGTTCACCCATGCGTCGACAGGCAGCGATGTCATCTGCGTGGATTTTCTTCGCCGCGGCCAGCAATGCAGACTCGGGGTTATCGTGCAGCCCGGCGATAACGCCGCGCATGTGATCAATGGCCCAAAACAAATTCACCGCCGTGGGGCGCGATTGGGCCAGCATCCGCAAATCAGTCTCAAGCAAGGTTTTCCATTCATTCGGCGACTGCGCAAAACGCGCCCGTGCCGCCAGTACAATACCGTAGGCCGCAGTAATGCCAATGGCTGGTGCCCCACGCACCACCATGTCACGTATCGCTTTGGCTACCGCACTGACATCATCAAATGACAAATAAATTTCCGCAGCCGGTAGTAAACGCTGGTCCAGCAATCGCAGATTGCCAGAGGCCCACGCTACGGCCTGGATATCATGGGATAGATTTGTCATGGTCTTAGCTCAACTCATTTTTTAAACGAACGTAAAGTACCCCACATGAGCGCCGAAATGCCACCCACCCATTCACCACCAAAACACCGGCGCATCGCCTTTTTTGCGCTGGCGCTGCTGGGGCTGGTACTTTTATATTTCATCTTACTGAAAACAAATACCATCGCCCTCATCGAAGATGGTGCTGCACTCAAACAAAAAATTCAGGCTTTAGGCGCGGCCGGCCCGGCGCTCATCATTGGCGCGATGACACTGGCAATCATTATGAGCCCTCTCCCCAGCGCCCCCATTGCGCTAGCGGCTGGCGCAGCATATGGCCACACGGCCGGCACGATTTATATTTTAATCGGCGCTGAGCTGGGCGCCATTATAGCGTTTCTCATCGCGCGCATACTGGGCGTCGATGTGTTGCAGAAATACCTCAGCGGCCAAACCACTCACCGCCTGTTAGGCTCACAACGCAAGCTCATGCTCATCGTGTTTGTATCTCGGCTATTACCTTTTATCTCCTTCGACATGATCAGCTACGCGGCAGGTTTAACGGCCCTGAGTTTCTGGCGTTTCGCCCTCGCCACCTTAGCCGGAATTGCACCGGCAAGCTTTTTGCTCGCACACTTCGGTGCCCAAATGAGCACAGGAGAAAACGGCATTATTGCCCTCACACTATTAGCACTGGGGGTGATATCAGTCGTGTTATTCATCGCCCATAAAAACCATCGGCAATAAACCCGCGACAACGCCATTTTCACACTGACTTGCATCGCGTCCCCGCAAAACGCTATCTTCTGCCCATGCCGAACACACTCAAAGCCATCGACACCCTCATCCACGCCCGCTGGATCATCCCCATTGAACCCCACGACACGGTGCTGGAGGACCACGCCATCGCCGTGCACGAAGGCCGCATTGTAGAGCTATTACCCAGCAATGAGGCTAACGATAAATACAGCGCCGAGGCAGTGCATCAACTCACCGACCACGCGTTGATCCCCGGTTTGGTCAACGCCCACACCCATGCGGCGATGTCATTATTCCGCGGTCTGGCCGATGATTTGCCGTTGATGGATTGGCTGCAACATCACATCTGGCCCGCCGAGTCGCGCTGGATTAACGCGGAATTCGTCGCCGACGGCAGCCGTTTAGCCATCGCCGAGATGCTGCGCGGCGGCACCACCTGTTTCAACGATATGTACTTTTTTCCCGATGAAACCGCCCGCGTCGCCGACCACGCGGGCATCCGCGCCGTGGTGGGACTCATCGTCATCGACATCCCTACGGTGTGGGCCGCCAACGCCGACGAATACCTGCACAAGGGTATCGAGGTGCACGATCAATTTCGCCACCACCCGCTGATCACCACCGCCTTCGCACCGCACGCACCCTACACCGTGTCCGACGAACCGCTGCAACGCATTGTCACCTTCGCCGAAGAACTGGACATCCCCATCCACATGCACCTGCACGAAACCGCACACGAAGTGCAGGAAGCCGAGGCCAACAGCGGTCAACGCCCCCTGGCACGGCTCGAACAACTGGAATTAGTATCACCGCGCTTCATGGCCGTGCATATGACCCAGCTCGCCGACGAAGAAATCGAGCACTTCGCCATCAGTGGTGCCCATGTGGTGCATTGCCCCGAGTCCAACATGAAACTCGCCAGCGGCTTTTGTCCGCTGCAACAGCTGCTTGATGCCGGTGTCAACGTCGCGCTCGGCACCGACGGCGCGGCCAGCAATAATGATTTGGATATGTTCAGCGAAATGCGCAGCGCCGCCCTGCTCGGCAAGGTCGTCGCCCGCAACGCCAGCGCAATCAGTGCCGCACAAGCCCTGCACATCGCCACCCTCGGCGGCGCCAAGGCACTGGGGCTGGATGCACAAATCGGTTCACTGGAAATAGGCAAGGCCGCCGATATCACCGCCGTCGATCTTTCCGCACTGGAAACCCAACCGCTGTACCACCCCATCTCGCAATTAGTCTACGCCGCCGGGCGCGAACAGGTCAGCGACGTGTGGGTGGCCGGGCAGCATCTGTTGGAAAATCGAGTGCTGACCACATTGGATCAGCAGGCCATTTTGAATAAGGCGCGACAGTGGGGGGAGAAGATTCAGCAGGCGGATGAACATCCCGCAGACTAAACGTAGGGTGGGCTTGCTGTTTTGCCCACTAGGTAGCGAGACGCAATACGATATTACGTGGGCACAAAAACCGTGCCCACCCTACTTGGCTGGAAACCCAACCGGTATATCACCCCATCTCGCAATTAGTCTACGCCGCGGGGCGCGAACAGGTCAGCGACGTGTGGGTGGGTGGCCGGGCAGCATCTGTTGGAAAATCGAGTGCTGACCACATTGGATCAGCAGGCCATTTTGAATAAGGCGCGACAGTGGGGGGAGAAGATTCAGCAGGCGGATGAACATTCCGCAGACTAAACGTAGGGTGGGCTTGCTGTTTTGCCCCGTGAATTCAATTTGTAAGTGCAACTCTGACTCACGGTAAGAGGGCAAGCTGCG
>CAYNYJ010000080.1:0-14405 GCA_964401355.1 uncultured Ectothiorhodospiraceae bacterium
AGGCATGCCGATAATCAGTTGGTATTGCTGTGAAAGTTAACGGGACAGCAGTGTAAGTATGTAGATAATTGATCCATCTGTAGTTTTGAATCTAACAGTTAATACCCTAAAAAATAATACGCAATTTTCATGCTTCGAAGCAAGCGACTTGCCCTTTAATTTACCGCCGCCACAACCCAACCAAACACCCGCCAATGCTTAACACAGAAATCGTCGCAATTCCCATCTGCAATTCAATGGCTGGATACTGCACGTCATGCCAAAATAACAGAGTTAAGCCGCAAGCCAATAACACTCCGCCGATAAGCGTTTGCGCCAACCGCCCCACTGGCACGGCCCATCGATTTCCCAGCGTCACTCCGATCACTGCCGCCATCCATCCCCCAAATGCCCCGGCGAGAATATCCAGCGGCCAGTGGGCACCCACCACCGCGCGGGAGATGCCGGCGAGGCTGGCGAGTAGCAATACGCTGATGGCCAGTGCCGGATGCACGCCGCGCAGGCAGATGATAGCGGCGAGGGTGAAGGCGGTGGTGGTGTGGCCGGAGGGGAAAGAGTTGCGGTGCAGTTCGACGCCGATGACGTTGACGATGTCGGCACCCAGTGCGGCCAGCGGACGCGAGTGGTCGAACAGCGGCTTGAGGAGGTGTACCCAGGCGGTGGCGAACAGCGCGGCGAGCAATAACGCCCACACGATATCGGGGCGTTTGCGCGCGAACAGGCCGAGCAGACTGAAGGCGACCAGGGTGTCGCCGAGGATGGTGGCGTTGGCCCAGGCCATTGTGCCTAGCGCGCTGCGACCCCACGAGTTTAGCTGTAAAAAGAGGCTTTGATTGACGTCAAATAAAACCATGGCGGCGGCCGCCAGCAGGGTGACGGCCGGGACGAGCCAGATCCACGGCGAGGACAGTGGTCGTTGAACTTGATGGGTGTTGGGGGCTGTCATTGAGCGTCGTCGAGGATGATCGGCGCACTCTGCGCCTGTCCATCCAGCCACACCTGATGGCCTTGCAAACGGAGTCTGCCTTCGGCGAACCAGGCAATGGTCTGAGGATAAATCCGATGTTCGCACGCCAGCACCCGGTCGGCCAGGTTGCTCGGCCTGTCGTCCGCCGCGATGGGTACGCGGGCCTGGGTGATGACCGGGCCGCCATCCAGCTCCGTGGTGACAAAATGCACGCTGGCACCGTGTTCCGTTATCGTGCCTTGCTGGAAGGCAGCCAGTGCGCGGGCGTGGGTGTTGAGCCCCTTGAACGCGGGCAACAGCGAGGGATGGATATTGAGTATGCGGCCAAGATAGTGATTGACGAAGTCGTCCGTCAGCAGGCGCATGAAACCGGCCAGTATCACCAGCCGTGGCTCGAAGCTGTCGATGCACTGTTGCAGTGCCGCGTCGAAGGCCTCGCGAGTGTCGAAGCGGGTGTGGTCGATGATCTCGGTGCGCAACCCGGCGCGGTTGGCCCGTTGCAGTCCCCTGGCATCGGGGCGATTACTGATCACGGCACGAATCTCCACCGGCAGTGCGTTGTCCTCGACGGCATCGATGATGGCCTGCAAGTTGCTGCCGCTGCCGGAGATGAGGATGACGATGGGGAGTTTGGGGATAGGCATGGCGTTGGTTGGCGAGGTTCTCTTCAAAGCCGTCATCCCGGCGCAGGCCGGAATGACGGTAAAAATTATTTACCCACGAATTTTCAGTTAACGATCACTTGCACGCCATCGTCCGTGGCGGCTTGAATGTTGCCGATTACGCTGGCGCTTTCACCGTGTTCGCTGAGTAGCGCCAAAGTCTGCTGCACATCGGCCTCGGCTACGCACAACACCATGCCCACGCCGCAGTTGAAGGTGCGGTACATCTCCTGGGCCTCGACGTTACCGTGCTGTTGCAACCAGTCAAATATTGGCGGACGCTGCCAGCTTTGGCTGTCGATAATGGCCTGGGTGCCTTCGGGCATCACTCGCGGTAGATTTTCCAGCAGGCCACCGCCGGTAATGTGGGCCAGGGCATGCACGTCCACTTTTTCGAGCAGGGCTAACAGGGGTTTGACGTAAATGCGGGTGGGCGTCAGCAGGGTTTCGCCGAGCGTTTTGCCAGAATTAGTGCCGTGGAAATCTTCATTGAGATCGGCGCCGCTGACCTTGATGATCTTGCGGATCAGCGAATAGCCGTTGGAATGTGGGCCACTGGAGGCGAGGCCGATGAGCACGTCACCGATGGCGACCTTGCTGCCGTCGATAATCTTGGCCTTTTCCACCACGCCGACGCAGAAACCGGCCAGGTCGTAATCGTCACCGCTGTACATGCCGGGCATTTCGGCGGTCTCGCCGCCCACCAGCGCGCAACCGGCCTGAATGCAGCCATCGCCGATGCCTTTGATCACGGCCTCGGCCATCTCCAGCGAGAGCTTGCCAGTGGCGTAATAGTCGAGAAAATACAGCGGCTCGGCGCCAGCCACGATGAGGTCGTTGACGCACATGGCCACCAGATCGATACCGATGCTGTCGTGCTTATTCAATTGCATCGCCAGCCTGAGTTTGGTGCCGACACCGTCGGTGCCTGAGACCAGTACCGGTTGTTTGTAGCGGTCGGTGGGAATCTCGAACAATGCGCCGAAACCACCGATGCTATCCAGCACGCCGGGTCGGCGGGTGGCCTTGGCGATGGGTTTGATGCGGTCAATCAGTTGATTGCCGACTTCGATATCCACCCCGGCGTCGCGGTAGCTGAGGGGAATCCCCATTGTTTCAGGAGTAGAATCGGAGTTGCTCACGGGACACCTAGTTAAAACGGAATTTTGGGTGGCATATGTTAGCAGTTTCTAGTGGCTGGGGGCGAGTGTCGAGGAACTCAATTTGTCGTCATTTCGGCGTAGGCCGGAACATAAGTGTGCAATGTGTTGAACGCCCAAAGGGTGAGCGCAGCGAATAATCCAGTGTCGCGTTAAATTCTCTGGACTCCGCCATTCGCCAGAGTGACGACAGACAACGGTGCAAGGTTTGCCTAGAAACTAGTGCCTCGAAACTAGTCACTAACGAGTTGACTTGCTGGGGTGGCTCGCATAGCGTGCGTTTTATGTGGGAATCAATGAATGGTGTCAGAAGGTGTGGGTTAGGCGCGTTGCCCCCGCTGGTGTGGGTGATCGTGCTGATGATTATGTCAGCGATAGCGCCGACGGCCGGTTTTGCGGCGGAAGTCCGTGGTCTGTACGAGGCCGAGGCACAGGTTTTCAGTCAAAAACGCAGTGAGCGGGCCACCGCTATGGTCGCGGCCCTGGCCGAGGTACTGGTGAAAGTCAGTGGTCAGCGTGATGCCGCTTTGCGCCAAGGTGTGGCAAGGGCGATACGCAGCCCCGCTAAATTTTTACAGCAATACCGCTACCGGGCTCTCTCGAAAGAACAACGTGAACGGGCCTTGCAGGCAGGGGCGGTGAATGACTTGACGGGGAGAGACCCGCAAATCGTGTTTTTCCGCTTCGACAAAACTGCGGTGGATAAGGTCTTGCGTAATAACGGTCTGCCCGTGTGGGGTTCGACGCGACCGGCGACCCTGGCGTGGTTGGCGGTGCAGGACGAGAATCAGCGTTATCTGCTGGCCAGCGATTCTTCAGAGCCGACTCGCGAGTTGTTAACCACCGAGGCTCAACGTCGCGGATTGGCTTTATTATTGCCGCTGATGGATTTGGAAGATCAGCGCAGCCTTTCTTTTGCGGATGTGTGGGGCGGTTTCCGGGAACCGATTTTGCGGGCGTCTGCACGCTATCCTACGGAATCAGTCTTGGTCGGCCGCATGTACCGCACCCTCAGCGGTG
Source organism: uncultured Ectothiorhodospiraceae bacterium (assembly GCA_964401355.1). Taxonomy (GTDB): domain Bacteria; phylum Pseudomonadota; class Gammaproteobacteria; order SZUA-152; family SZUA-152; genus SZUA-152. The sequence goes on from CAYNYJ010000080.1 coordinate 3,810, forward strand.
AATGGCGGGCGCAGTGGACCTTGCTGGAAGGGCAGCAGGTACAGTCATGGACAGCGGCAGGGATGTTGCCGACCGAGGTCATCGATGAAGGTATCGCTGGCGCCATCGAGGTGTTGGCATCACGTTATGCACCGGTGGTGGGAGATCAAGCGGGACTGTTGCCGGTAACCGTGATGGATGTGCGCACGCTACGTGATTACGCACGGGTAACGCGCTACCTGAAATCCCTGCAACAGGTGGGGCAGGTGCAGGTGGTGCAAGTGGATGCTGATCAAGTCACCTTCGAACTGGAGGTGGAAGGTGGCCCCGAGGCCATTGCGCAGACCATTGCGCTGGGTACTGTGTTGCAACGCTATCAGCCACTGGTAATGGAAAATGGAACAGCGAACGGAGAATGGGTTAGCTGGGCAGAGAGGAATATGCAAACCTATCAACTGATTCCCTAACTTTATATGGGAACGTTTTTTTATGCTTACTACAATCAATAACTGAAAGGTATAATTGAAAGTCTGTAGTTAGAAAACGTGGGTGGAAACCGTAGTTGGAAATCGTAATTAGAACCGTCATTGAAAAAATCGTCGTCGTGAACTGTTGTAAAGAAACTGTTGTTGTGAAAATGAAGTTATGGGCTTAATGTTTTGAACGCAAAGCAAATCCCCAACATCATCAGCGTATTCCGCATGCTACTGGTAGCGCCCGTAGTGTGGAGTTTGTTGCGTCTGGAGTTTGGTGCGGCATTGGCGTGGTTTGCGCTGGCGGCATTTTCCGACGGCTTGGATGGCTTCCTGGCCAAACAATATGGCTGGCAAAGTCGTCTGGGTTCGATACTCGACCCGCTGGCCGACAAATTATTATTGGTGTGTGTCTTTATCACCCTGACCTGGTTGGAGCTGATTCCCCTGTGGTTGTTGATTACAGTATTGGCGCGGGATTTGTTGATTGTGATCGGTGGGGTGCTTTTTCATTGCACCCTGGGGCGCTTTGAAATGCAGCCCTCACGTATCAGCAAAGTGAACACTTTTATGCAGATCATCTTTGTGCTGCTAGTGGTGTTTTATCACGGGGATTTTGCGTTTACCCCCTGGATTATTGAGGCTTCAGCCGATATTGTATTTGTGACTACGGTACTGAGTGGTGTGGATTATGTTTGGGTTTGGGGCCGGCGTGCACTCAAACATGTGCAGCAGAAAGGTTGATTTTCTAAATGTTAAATGACTCTCAAAAATGGTTACTATTCGCAGTTATTTTTGCGGGTGGTTTTTTGCTGTATCTGTTAGCACCGATATTGATGCCATTCCTGGTGGCGGCCTTGCTCGCCTATCTGGGTGACCCGCTGGTGGATCGAATGCAGGCAAAGGGGTTGCCGCGCACGCTCGCCGTGGTGGTGATATTCGTGTTGCTGCTGTTTGTACTGGCGGGGCTGGTGTTGTTGTTGGTGCCCGCATTGCAACAGCAGCTTGTCTCGTTAGCAACGGCAGTGCCCGATTATATCGATTGGGCACAACAGCACATTGTGCCCTGGTTAAGCCGGAATTTTGGCCTGGATGCCGAGTTGCTGGATTGGTCGACGTTAAAATCGGCAGCGCAAGAAAACTGGTTAACGTTTGGCGGCGCCGCAGGCGGCATCATGTCCTGGCTGTCTTCGTCGAGCATGGCGTTGCTGGCGGCATTCGCAAGCCTGGTGCTAATCCCGGTGGTGACCTTTTATTTGCTGCGCGACTGGGATCATTTGGTGGCACATGTGCGCGCTTTGCTGCCGCGCAAATGGGAAGTCACCGTCATGCAATTAGCGGTCGAATCCGACACTGTGCTGGGCGCCTTTTTACGCGGTCAGTTGCTGGTGATGCTGGTGTTGGCCACGGTTTATTCGCTGGGTCTGTGGTGGGTCGGTTTAGAATTGGCGCTGATCATCGGTGTAGTGGCAGGGCTGGTGAGTTTTGTACCCTATCTGGGATTCATCATTGGTATCGCCCTGGCGAGTGTGGCTGCGTTTATGCAATTCCACGAAGCCTACTATTTGCTGTTAGTGGCGGGCGTGTTTGGCGTTGGCCAAGCACTGGAAGGCATGTTGTTAACGCCGATGCTGGTGGGCGACAAAATCGGCCTGCATCCGGTGGCAGTGATTTTTGCAGTGATGGCTGGCGGACAATTGTTTGGATTCGTCGGGGTGATGCTGGCGCTGCCCGCGGCCGCGGTTATCATGGTGTTGTTGCGATACGTGCATCAGCAATATCGGCAGAGTGAGTTGTACGCCGATTCGTGATTCTTAATCGTTAATCTTATTCGAGTGAACGACTTTCTTTAGGTAAACAATGTGGTAACAGAACAAATGCCTCTGCGCTTTGGCTGGCGGGATGGGCTGTCGTTTGATAATTATTTTGCGCTTGGCACACCTGAAAGCGATGGCCAGTCCAATGCTGAAGCCGTGCATCATGTGCAGCGTACCGCTGCGGGTGACGCAGGCGCAGAGCAGTTCCTGTTTTTATGGGGCACGGCCAACGTGGGGAAAAGCCACGTACAGCAAGCCGCTTGCCAGCTGGCGACTGAAAATCAGCGCACCGTAGCTTACTTGCCGCTGGTGGAATTGCTTGATCTGTCCGTTGAAATTTTTGATGGACTAGAGCAGATGTCGCTGGTCTGTCTCGACGACGTGCAATTTATTGCCGGTAACGCTGAATGGGAAGAGGCGTTGTTTCATTTTTATAATCGTGTGCGCGATGCAGGCGGTGCTTTATTGGTCACCGCGAATGTCACACCTTCGGCGCTTGCAGTGACGCTGCCAGATTTGCAATCACGTTTAGCGTGGGGGCCGGTGTTGCAATTGAACGAGTTGGATGACGCGGGGAAAATATCCGCGTTGCAATTACGTGCCAAAGGTCGCGGCTTTGAGTTGCCCGATGAAGTGGCACAGTTTTTGATGAAGCGCAGTGCGCGGGACATGGCATCGTTGTTTGCCTTGTTGGATCGATTGGATGAAGCGTCGTTGGTGCAGCAGCGGAGATTGACGATTCCGTTTGTGAGGGGGTTGGTTTAGTGTTGTTTTGGTTGCCAATGCGCGCCACCTTAAGTGGCGCAATCCTATTATTGCGCCATATTAGCGTATTTATATGGCGCGATTGTGGTGATTGCGCCATAATAATAAAGGTATGCCAAAACGAATCCCACAAAACGAACTGGATGCCATTAAAAAAGCCGTCGCTCATTTCCTAAAAGGTGCTGCTATCGAGGAAATCGGTGGTGCGTTGGCCAGCAACATGCCGCGCCGCACTTTGCAGCGTCGGCTGGCGTTACTGGTTGGACAAAAGCGGCTAATTATTGAGGGTCGTGGCCGGGGGAGTCGTTATTTTCAGTCTGGCATTACCTTTCAAATTCATTCGGTACGTCATGCCCATTATGCCGACAATGTAGAACTTGGAGTTTATATCCCCACCTCTTCCAGAGGGGAGGCCATCAAACAGGCTGTCCGCGAGCCGATCCAGAACCGGGATCCAGTTGGATACAACAGGGCTTTCCTCGACGAATACAGACCCAACGATACCTTTTACCTTTCAGTGGAAACACGGCAGCGTCTTCTCGGGATGGGACGTTCACCGGATGACCCGCGTCCGGCTGGAACGTATGTGCGACAGATATTCAATCGTCTGCTAATTGACCTGTCCTGGAATTCCAGCCGTCTGGAAGGCAACACCTATTCTCTACTCGAAACCGAGCGTCTGCTGGAACTGGGAGAGGCTGCCGAAGGCAAGGATGCTCTGGAAGCGCAGATGATTTTGAACCACAAAGCCGCCATTGAAATGCTAGTTGAGCAGGCAACTGAGACCGGTTTCAATCGTTACACCATCCTCAATTTGCATGCCTTGTTATCGGATAACCTGTTAGCTGATCCACGGGCTTGCGGACGTTTGCGCACTATTGCGGTAGGGGTCGGTGGGACGATTTACCACCCGTTGGAAGTGCCGCAATTGATTGATGAATGCTTCCAGCAAATTCTCGACACTGCCACAGCGATTATCGATCCGTTCGAGCAGGCCTTTTTTGCAATGGTGCATTTGCCTTATTTGCAACCGTTTGAAGATGTGAATAAACGGGTTTCACGCCTTGCTGCGAATCTCCCGCTTATCCGCGAAAACCTGAGTCCGCTATCGTTCGTGGATGTGCCAGAGCGAGCCTATATAGAAGGGATGCTCGGAGTATATGAACTCAATAAAATCGAGTTGCTGCGCGATGTGTTCGTATGGGCTTATGAACGCTCGTGCAAGCGTTATTCAGCCGTGCGGCAGTCACTGGGAGAACCTGATCCATTCCGATTGCACTACCGGCCACTGGTGGCTGAGATCATTGTTGAGGTAATTTTACGCAGTATGGATAAAAAAATCGCAGCAGCCTTCATTAAGCAGCGTGCTACGGAGGAAGTGCCAGCCGAAGATCAAGCACGTTTTATCGAAGTGGTAGAAACGGAAGTGATGAGTTTGCATGAAGGAAACATTGCGCGTTACCGTTTGCGTTTGTCGCAGTATCAGGCATGGAAAGAAACGTGGCGTTGATGCTGCAGCGCGATTTCGTCAAGGTTTATGGTTTACCTTTTAGTGTGTCGCGGACAGTATATTTTTGTTGGTAGTTTCTTGAATTAAGTATCGTGTGCCTATAGTTGCTTCCCTATAGTTGCTCGTTTGTGCGGGGGTTGGTTTGAGGGTGTTTCTAGTAGTAACGCGGGGTAGATTTGAATGTGGTTAAATTGAGACGATTTATAGCTAAAGGGAATTAATTTAATGTTATTTTTAATGCCAGGTAAATTTATGCGCTTGTATTTTTGTATTGATACAAATCGTATTAACGCTAGGCAAAAATGTGAGGATATTAATTTACTCGAGCGGTGGCATGAAAATGGAATAATAGATGTAAATATGCCAGAACCTGCCACAAAAGAGTTGTTTGCTGAAAAAGATAAACGGCGAATAAATAAAGCGGTTCGATCCCTTCATTCATATCTTATGCTGATACACCTGAAGAAAAGGGAAGGCTGTATCAAATTGAAAGTATATTGTTCCCAAGCGGCGCAAAAAATCAAAATCAAAAAAATGATGTGGAAATTGTTTTTAATGCTGGAAAATATTGCAGGATATTAATTACCGATGAAGGTGCTTCAAAAAGGCAATTTGGTGGGATTTTGGGGAATACTCAAAGATTAAAAAAAGAGTTAAATGTAAGTGTGATGCGCGATACTGACGCCGTTTGTTTAGTTAAGGTCAAAATAGAGAAACGAGATAAACTGGCGAGGTTTATTGCGGAGAGTGAAGGTTTGGATCTCCCTGAGTGGGTTGGTAAAAATTAATTTATGTGAGGCAGTAGGTTGGGGTGAAAAACGAACTCCAACAAGAGTTTGCGCGCGGTTTCTCAGCCTAGCTGGCGCAGATAGTTTTTTTATTTTCCTCGGATGGCTGCGAGTTATTTTTCTTTGCTTGCCCAAAGTACCCGAGGGGGCATGCTAAAAAGCCCCCAAAAGAAAAGGCACCCGAATCCCTCGCCGCGCTTTGCGCGGTTCCTTGCGCTCCTCGGTATTTTGCGCGTTAGCGAAACTCGCTTCGCTCAGACAGCGCTCACTCAATCGCGAAATCCCTGCGGTGCTCGGCGAGGGATGACGGGACTGAACGGCGACGTAGATTCTAAGGGTTGGGTTTTTACTCCTTCTCCCCTTGAGGGGAGAAGGTTGGGATGAGGGGGGAATGCTCGGAGGTTGTTTCGTGAACCCTCACCCCAGCCCTCTCCCAGTTTTGGGAGAGGGAGTTGAATTGTTTTTGACCTTCGCCCCTTCGATGCAGCCGAGCATCGCAGCCTTCATTGGGTTAAGTAAAAATTTGTTTGAGCGTAGCGAGTTTATTTTTGCGCCAATGAAGGCGAGAAGCGCAGAAAACCCGCGAAGCGGGCAAATCGCAGGGTGGCCTTTCTTTTGGTTCTGTTTTGCTATGTCATGAGGGTACTTTGGGCAAGCAAAGAAAAATAACACGCAGCTTCCGCCAGGAAAATAATAAAACAACTGAATAATCAGCTGCGGAACATCCTCAGAGTTATTGTTGGGGTTCGTTCCTCACCCCAACCTACGCACTAAAGCTACATGCGGTGCAATACGCTGCGCTATTGCGTCTTACGCAGAATTTATACAAACATGTGGGCACAGAAAACGTGCCTTTATGTCCTGCGGGTGCACCCTAGGGGTTCAACTTAACCGCAATCCCTGCCACTCGCTTTCCCAACGCCTTACACAACCGTTTTTCCTCATCACTTAACGGCTGCTTACTATCATCTCCCGCAACATGACTGGCGCCGTAAGGTGTGCCGCCACTGCTGGTGTGCATTAAATCGGTTTCGGAATAGGGCAGGCCGGTGATGAGCATGCCGTGATGCATTAACGGGATCATCATGGTCAGCAGGGTGCTTTCCTGGCCGCCGTGGAGGCTGGAGGTGGAGGTGAAGACGGCGGCGGGTTTGCCGGACAGTGCGCCGGAGATCCACAGATCGGAGGTGGAGTCGATGAAATATTTCAGCGGTGCGGCCATGTTGCCGAAGCGGGTGGGGCTGCCGAGAATCAGGCCACTGCATTCACGCAGGTCGTCGTGATTGACGTAGGGTGCGCCTTCGGCGGGAATGTCATCGGCGCTGGCTTCGCAGACGGTGGAGACGGGCGGCACGGTGCGCAGCCGGGCCTGGGCGCCGGGGATTTCTTCGATGCCGCGGGCGATGAGTGTGGCCATTTGTGCGGTGGCGCCTTTGCGGCTGTAGTAGAGAACCAGAATGTCGCTCATGTTTGTTCCTTGTTTTCGAAATGGCCAGTGTTGCGTTGCGAACGAATTAGAGAATATCCAGCACGGTTTCCGGTGGACGGCCGATGACGGCCTGGCGTTTTCCGTTGTGTTCGGTAATGACGATGGGGCGTTCGATGAGTCTGGGGAATGTCACCATGGCGGCGATCAGTTGCTGGCGGGTCAGCGATGCATCGTCCAGCTGGTTGTCTTTGTATTCGGCCTCGTGTTTGCGCATTAAGTCGCGGGGCTCCATGTTGAGTAACTTGAGCAGGTCGTCGAGAGTGGCGGCATTCGGTGGGGTGTTGAGGTATTCCACGACATTGGGTTCTACGCCCTTGCCTTGCAATAACGCCATGGTTTGACGGCATTTGGAGCAGCTGGGGTTGTGAAAAATGGTGGTCGACATGTCAATTTCCTCTGAGCGTGTACTGACGGCATTGATGGATGCTAATTGTATCGGTTGCTTGTGGGTGCTGTCGCCTTTACTGATGGACTGTGGTGTTTGTTGACAGCGTTTAGGTCGGGTGCTAGGTTGATTTATCTTGATATTGTGAACGCCTGCTGCTGCTTATGCTTGATTCAATGAACATGATTTCCTTTCTATTTAAAAAATATTTTAAAGCTTCCTTCTTTGCCTTTGCATTGCTTGTGATGCTAGTGCCAGCCTGTGCCAGTGTGCCCGTGCAGGAAATGAGCAATGCCCGTCAGGCTCTGGAAGCGGCCCGTCAGGCGGGTGCTGAAACGGGTGCGAGCAAGGAGCTGCAATCGGCCGAGATATTGTTGAATAGTGCCGAGCAGGCTTTGCAGGAGGGGGATTACAAGCAGGCGCGTAAAGATGCTGAAGCGTCGCGTGATCAATCCGTGAAGGCGCAGGACAAGCTGCTCAACGAGTAATGTGTCAGTGAGTTGTGTTTTACGGGTAAAGCTCTAATCAGAGCGTTCGATGTATCCGTCTGTTTTTCCCGCGACTTTTTGTTGTTTCGATAGTTTTGACCAGGGGTTTTGCTGTGAATCACAATGCTGAGCTAGATTCATGCCAGCGTATGGTTTTATGAAAAAACCATAAGAATAGTTTGAACTGGCCCTTTGGCGCACACCTTTTGTGGTGCTATTTGTGGTTATTGCCAGGTTGTCGAAGGCGTGGGTGATGTTTTTTATGGCCATCGTCGATACCAGGGTTCTGGTGTCTCACCCCTTCGAATACATCTCGTCGTAACTGACCACTGAGGCCCGTGTGTTATTGCGTGCGACCACGGTCACGCAAGTAATGGAGATTATTGATGCTTGTTTGCTGGCGACGGTGTTGCTGATTTTGTCCTGGGGCTGTATGAAGAGTTTATCAGCCGCATCGGCCCTGCGGAGGTATCGGACGCGGCCTCCAGGGTGCTCGTTATTCACAGCCTCGGTGATCTGAAACCCCGTTTGGCGAAGGTGATTTTGATGGTTTTGATGGTTCGCTATTTCGAATATGCGGTCAGCATGAGATTCGAAATAGCGAAGGTTTTGTCGCTGTTCGCCAGCGGTATTGCCTTGATCGGGCGGGCTCTGTTTCTTGCGAACGAGCGCAATGGTAACGATGCCAGTGAGGTACAACAGACGAAATAAGTGGCGCTCGGATAGTTAACTGACCTCGATCGGAATGCCGCCAATGCGTGCCTGCCACTCGGCGGGGCCGGTTTGATGTACTGAATTTCCCTGGCTGTCCACCGCCACCGTCACCGGCATGTCCTCCACCACAAATTCGTGAATGGCCTCCATGCCCAGCTCCGGGAAGGCGATGACCTTCGACGAGCGGATCGCTTTGGAGACCAGGTAAGCAGCGCCGCCGGTGGCAATGAGGTACACCGCACCGTGACGCTTGATGGATTCGATGGCGGCGGGGCCACGTTCGGCCTTGCCCACCATGCCGATCAGACCGGTCTTTTCCAGAATGGTGTCGGTGAACTTGTCCATGCGCGTGGCGGTGGTGGGGCCGGCGGGGCCAACGGCCTCGTCGCGCACCGCGTCCACCGGGCCGACGTAATAAATAAATCGACCGTTGAGATCGACACCATCGGGCAGGGTTTCGCCCCTGTCCAGTAAATCTACCATGCATTTGTGGGCGGCGTCGCGGCCAGTGAGCAGTTTGCCGGACAGCAGCAGGGTCTCGCCCGGTTGCCACTGGGCGATGTCTTCGCGGGTCACGGTGTCCAGGTTCACGGGGCGCGCGTGTTCTTTGCTGGAGAGGGCAATCTGGGGCCAGTCATCAAGCTTGGGCACAGAAAATGTCGCCGGGCCACTGCCATCTAACCGGAAGTGGATGTGCCGGGTGGCGGCGCAGTTGGGGATTAGCGCCACCGGTTTGGAGGCCGCGTGGGTGGGATAGTCGCTGACTTTGATGTCCAGCACCGTGGTCAGACCGCCCAGCCCCTGAGCACCAATGCCGAGCGCGTTGACCTTGTCGAACAGCTCCAGGCGCAATGCTTCGGCGCTGGTTTGTGCGCCGCGGGCCCTGAGTTGCTGGATATTGATGGGCGCCAGCATGCCTTCTTTAGCGAGCAGCATGGCCTTCTCCGGGGTGCCGCCGATGCCGATGCTGAGGATGCCGGGCGGACACCAGCCGGCACCGAGCTTGGAGACAGTGTCCAGCACCCAATCGACAACGCTGTCGCTGGGGTTGAGGATGGTGAATTTGGCCTTGTTTTCCGAGCCGCCTCCCTTGGCGGCGAGATTGATTTCCAGTGTGTCGCCGGGCACCAGTTCGGTGTAAACCACTGCCGGAGTGTTGTCGCCGGTATTTTTACGGGCACCAGCCGGGTCGCTGACGATGGAGGCGCGCAGCGGGTTGTCGACATCGGTGTAGGCGCGGCGCACCCCTTCGTCGATCATCTCCTGCACGGAAAGGTCGCCCTCCCAGCGTATGTCCATTCCCACTTTCAGGAACACCACAACGATGCCCGTGTCCTGGCAAATCGGTCGATGGCCTTCGGCGCAAAGGCGCGAGTTGACCAGTATTTGGGCAATGGCGTCTTTGGCGGCGGTGGACTCTTCATGCTCATAAGCGGCATTCATCGCCTGGATAAAATCCAGCGAGTGGTAGTACGAGATGTACTGGCAGGCATCGGCGATGCTGCGAATCAGGTCTTGTTGACGGATCACCGTCATAAGTTTGTCCTCAATTAAGTGTGCGAAAATCTTTGCGGCGCAGTTTATACGATAAACCCTGCGATGGTGGCTGCGACAGCTCGTGGGCTTCATCGATTCGAAAGCCTTGCCGTAGTTTCAGCCCTGGTATCGACCAAATTATTTTGAAATTAGCCTCATTACTTTGAATATAAGCCAGAGAAGCGGTTGACACAATGGAGTGTTTCTATCAAGCTTACGCGCTTCTTTTCGGAGGGGTTCCCGAGTGGCCAAAGGGATCAGACTGTAAATCTGACGGCTCCGCCTTCGGTGGTTCGAATCCACCCCCCTCCACCAAATAAAGTGGCTAGACGCGAGTGCTGGCCACGGCAAAAGGACTTAATGGATTGAGTGTAAATGTGTGGTTGCTAGTGAATTTTCTGGAATCTAGCGCCCTCGAAACTCGTGACTGATTTTTTGCGGGCGTAGTTTAATGGTAGAACTTCAGCCTTCCAAGCTGACTATGTGGGTTCGATTCCCATCGCCCGCTCCAGTTAGCAAGCAGTAAAAAGTTTAGGTAAGTGAAGTGGTAGGCAGGTACCCCCTTTAGTGACGAGCAGGGGCTGCGACAAGCAAGGTTAGAGCGGCTCATGTAGCTCAGGGGTAGAGCACATCCTTGGTAAGGATGAGGTCC
>CAYNYJ010000081.1:0-14295 GCA_964401355.1 uncultured Ectothiorhodospiraceae bacterium
TTCATTTTTCCCGTCTTCTAGTATGCCCGCCAGTCGGCTGCGCACCTGGCTGATCATTTGTCCTGTAAAGCAGGCCAGTGTTGACACCATTTCTAAAGGTAGCCGCATTCTCGCTTTACAGTAACCGCCGGTATGTGTGCTACAGACGGGCAAACCGCTAATCAATCGTTTGATTGCCGCATCGTTGACAATGGCCTGACAAGAACGATCTGAACTCATCACTTGAGCCAGAAACATGGAGAGTGTTTCTGTGGGTGGAAAATCGCGCTCACGATGTGCTGGCAATAACGTTTCCACCTGATCAAAAAGCGCTGGACTCGTTAAGAGGTTAAAAAAAGCATGGCAATCGCTCTTTTGCGCTTGTTGAATGACACGTTTTTGTTGATGTTTTCGGTTGGCTTGATTACGATTCATAGGGGCTGGTTCCTTGTGGTGGAATGTTGGTTTGTCGATTGATATCTTATCGCTTGAACCAGCCTTTTTCTCTTTTTATTTCATGTGCTTATGCTTAAGTAAGTGCCATTCGGGTCAGTCTCGATTGATAGGAAAACTCTCGCTACACTTATCGCAACTAATTATTCAGAGCAGAGTTAAACTATGGCACGCTTACCCCGTTTTGTAATCCCCGGCCAGCCGCAACATGTCATTCAGCGCGGTAATAATAGCGAAGTTATTTTTGTCAGTGATGACGATTACGGGTTTTATTTGGAAAGTCTTCAGGATGCTTGTAACCAGCATCAATGCGATGTGCATGCCTATGTTTTAATGACTAACCACGTGCATTTGCTAATGACGCCCCATGTGGAAAATGGCATTAGCAAAGTTATACAAAGCTTGGGGCGGCGCTATGTTCAATATTTCAATTACACCTATGATCGGACAGGTACTTTATGGGAAGGCCGCTACAAGGCCACGCTGATCGACTCTGAGCAGTATCTATTAACCTGTAGCCGATATATTGAGTTGAACCCTGTGCGTGCTCAAATGGTTAATCATCCGTCGGAGTATCCGTGGTGAAGCTATCAATGTAATGCGCAGGAAAAGGAAAATGCGCTAGTGATTCCGCATCTGTTGTACAAGCGATTAGGCAAGTCATCTGATGAGAGACAAAAAGTCTACCGGCAACTGTTTCGGGCACGTATTGCGGATATGACGTTAGAAGAAATCAGAAAGGCTACGAATAAAGCCTGGGTGCTGGGAAATGACCGATTCAAGGTAAAAATTGAAAAATTAACCGCTCGCCAGGCAGCACCGAAAGCACGAGGAGGGGATCGAAAGTCTGATGGTTCTCAGTAATCAAAAATCAATTGTGTCTGATCCCATTGATCCCCGTTGCAGGGCGATTTCCGCATTATAAGATGATTTCATCTCGGCCTGCGAGTTCAGGTGATGGTGAGCCTGCGCCAGGCGCGAATGGGTTGCGTACGGGATCCTTGCGCAATATATAGCAAAGTTATCAAAGTATATCAATATGTTGATATACGTGTGTGTATTTATATATAAAACGATGTGCTGGCACTTTACCAACAAGCTTCCATCTGTGGCGCGGACTGGTTAAAGATGACAGAATCTGGCTTAAGCGTATCGGCCCCATTCGCCGCTAAATTCACAATATGTTAATATTGCTCCCGTTTTGAGCGCTTTCTGACAGCGCGCCGGGCTTGCTTTGGGTCTGTCCGCCATTTGATGCCAATAACCAGATAATGGAGTTTTCATGAGTTTTGATAAAATCACTGTGCCCGTCGATGGCGATAAAATTACCGTCAATGCGGATAACAGCCTGAATGTACCCAATCGCCCTATCGTGCCCTTTATCGAAGGTGACGGCATCGGTGTGGATGTGACCCCGGCGATGCGTACTGCGGTGGATGCGGCGGTGGCCAAGGCTTACGGTGGTGACAAATCCATTGCCTGGATGGAGGTGTTCGCCGGTGAAAAGGCCAATAATCTCTATGGGGGCGATGTGTGGCTACCCGAGGAAACCTTGGCCGCAGTGAAGGACTACGTGGTGTCCATCAAGGGCCCGCTGACCACGCCGGTGGGCGGTGGTATTCGTTCGCTGAACGTGGCCCTGCGTCAGCAACTGGATCTGTACGTGTGTCTGCGCCCGGTGCGTTATTACCCGGGTACGCCGAGTCCGCTGAAGCGGCCGGAGTTGACGGACATGGTGATTTTCCGCGAAAATTCCGAGGATATTTATGCCGGTATTGAATATGCCGAGGGCACGCCAGAAGTGAAAAAGCTGATTGCATTTTTGCAGGACGAAATGGGCGCGACCAAGATCCGCTTCCCTGAAAGCTCCGGTATCGGCATCAAGCCTGTGTCCCGCGATGGCACCCAGCGCTTGGTGCGCAAGGCCATCCAGTACGCCATTGATAACGGCAAGGCCTCGGTGACTCTGGTGCACAAGGGCAACATCATGAAATTTACTGAGGGCGCGTTTAAGGAATGGGGTTATGAATTGGCGAAAAGCGAATTCGGTGCCACTGAAATTGATGGCGGCCCCTGGTGCAGCTTCAATAATCCCACGAGCGGCAAAGAGATTGTGATCAAGGATGTGATTGCGGATGCCTTTTTGCAACAGATTTTATTGCGCCCGACGGAGTACGATGTTGTCGCCACTCTGAACCTCAATGGTGATTATGTGTCTGATGCGCTGGCGGCACAGGTGGGTGGCATTGGCATCGCGCCAGGGGCCAATCTGTCCGACACCATCGCCATGTTTGAGGCTACTCACGGCACTGCGCCCAAGTACGCAGGCAAGGATCAGGTCAACCCCGGTTCGCTGATTCTGTCGGCGGAAATGATGCTACGTCACATGGGCTGGAACGAGGCTGCGGATCTCATCATCAAAGGCATGACCGGCGCCATCCAGGCCAAGACAGTGACCTATGATCTGGAGCGGTTGATGGATGATGCGACCTTGGTGAGCTGCTCGGGCTTCGCAGATGCTGTGGTTGCCAACATGTAATTTTGCCTGCCATTGACTAATTAAGTGGGCATGTGGTGTCGGTTGGTAGTGGTATTGAATGGTTTGTTTTACCCTCGTGTTAAAGAAGGTAATCGTAATGGGCTTCGACTAGAATTGGGATTATGGGAAACAAAGAAACACACCGCGATGACGGCTTGGCGGTACAGGAAGCTCGTCCAAAACTGAAAAAGCCACGGATGTACCAGGTGGTGTTGCTGAATGACGATTTCACTCCCATGGAGTTTGTGGTACTTGTTTTGGAGCGGTTTTTTTCCAAGGATCGTGCCCAGGCTACACGCATTATGTTGAGTGTGCATACTCAGGGAAAAGGACTGTGTGGAACCTTTGTGCGAGAGATTGCCGAAACCAAAGTGGCGCAAGTGAATGAGTATGCGCGAAGGAATCATCATCCACTGCTGTGTGAAATGGAAACGACCTGAACACTATGGGCTAAACTGTTCGGAGTAACCGACAAAGTGAGTTACAGTGAACTAAAGCAAGCCGGTTTTGATCCGATAAGAATGATAGATTTGGAATTGTCAGCAGCCCCATTATTTGGGGACAATGCAGGGAAAAATGTATGTTAAGTCATGAGCTCGAAGTTACCCTTAATCTTGCTTTTCAGGATGCGCGAGAGCAACGTCATGAATTTATGACAGTGGAACATTTGCTGCTGGCACTCGTTGATAATCCCACCAGCAACAGCGCGCTGCAGGCTTGCGGCGCGGATCTTGATGAATTAAAACGCGACCTCACTGATTTTTTACACGAAACGACACCGCTTTTACCGGAAGGTGATGACCGCGAAATTCAACCCACTCTGGGTTTTCAGCGGGTACTGCAACGCGCAGTCTTTCAGGTGCAATCTTCCGGCAGCAAAGAAGTGACTGGCGCCAATGTGCTGGTGGCTATTTACAGCGAACAGGAATCACAGGCGGTCTATTTTCTGGGCAAACAGAATGTCGCGCGTCTCGATGTGGTGAACTACATTGCGCACGGCATTTCGAAAGTGGATGAGGGCGACACAGAGTCAATCTCCGGGTCTGAAGATGATACAGAGGCTGAAGCATCCGCCAAGAGCCCGCTGGAAAATTACACGACTAACCTCAATCAGCTAGCCATGGCGGGCAAGATCGACCCCTTGATCGGCCGTAAGGATGAAATTCAGCGTACCCTGCAAGTGCTGTGTCGTCGTCGCAAAAACAATCCCTTGTTTGTGGGCGAAGCCGGCGTGGGAAAAACCGCTTTGGCGGAAGGACTCGCGAAGCAAATCGTCGATGGCGAAGTGCCCGAAATATTGGCCAACGGGGTTATTTATTCCCTGGATCTGGGGGCCTTGCTGGCAGGTACCAAATACCGCGGTGATTTCGAAAAACGCTTCAAGGCGGTTTTGGCGCAATTGCACGAAGAAGAGGGCGCGATTCTCTTTATCGATGAAATTCATACCATCATTGGCGCGGGCGCCGCTTCTGGTGGAGCGATGGATGCCTCGAACCTGATCAAGCCTGTACTAGCCTCGGGTGAGTTGAAGTGCATCGGTTCCACCACTTATCAGGAGTATCGCGGCATTTTTGAAAAAGACCGTGCCCTGGCGCGACGCTTCCAGAAAATTGATGTGCCCGAACCGTCCATGGAAGAGACGGTACAGATTCTCGAAGGCCTCAAATCCCGTTTTGAAGAGCACCACGAAGTGCGCTTTACCCATCAAGCCCTGCGTACCGCTTCCGAGTTGGCGACACGTTACATCAACGACCGTCATCTGCCGGACAAGGCCATCGATGTTATCGACGAGGCCGGTGCCATCCAGCGCTTGGCGACACCGTCCAAACGTAAAAAGACCGTGGGTGTAAAAGATATCGAAGCCGTGGTGGCGAAGATGGCGCGCATTCCGCCCAAGCAGGTCTCCAGCTCCGACAAGGAAGGGCTGCGCAATCTCGATCGTGATCTCAAATTGGTGGTCTACGGTCAGAATGATGCGGTGGACACGTTGGCGGCAGCGATCAAAATGTCACGCGCCGGCCTGGGTTCTGAAGACAAACCCATTGGCAGTTTTCTGTTTGCCGGACCCACGGGCGTGGGCAAGACCGAGGTCACGCGTCAGTTGGCCAAGATTATGGGTATTGAGCTGATTCGTTTCGACATGTCGGAATACATGGAGCGGCATACGGTGTCACGTTTGATCGGTGCGCCTCCCGGTTACGTGGGTTTTGATCAGGGTGGTTTGCTGACCGAAGCGGTTAATAAGCACCCTCATTCAGTGATATTGCTGGATGAAATTGAAAAGGCTCACCCTGATGTCTTTAATTTGTTGTTGCAGGTGATGGATCACGGTTCACTCACCGACACTAATGGCCGCAAGGCCGACTTTCGCAATGTGATTTTGGTGATGACCACCAATGCCGGTGCCGAGTCCATGAGTCGGCCGAGCATTGGATTCACCCCGCAAGACCATTCCACGGACGTGCTGGAAGCCATCAAACGCACCTTCACACCGGAGTTCCGCAATCGGCTGGATGCGGTGATTCCCTTCAAGTCGCTGGATCATGTGACCATTTCACACGTGGTCGACAAATTCCTGTTCGAGCTGGAAGTTCAGCTGGAAGACAAAAAAGTGGAATTGCTTGTGGACGAGTCGGCACGCCAGTGGTTGGCGAAACATGGTTACGACGAAAAAATGGGTGCCCGACCGATGGCGCGTGTCATCAAGGAACGCATCAAAAAACCTCTGGCCGAAGAATTGTTATTTGGTCGCCTGTCCGATGGTGGCCGGGTTCGGGTTTCAACCGACGATGACGGCCTGAGCTTCATCATCAATGAAGACGAGGCCGTTGCCGAGGTGTCGTGAGTGTTACGCGAGTCGCCTTTGGGTAGAACGGCCGGTAAAGAGATTGGGAAGAAACCGGTAAAAGCTAGCGGGCGCGGAAGGTGATGCGGCCCTTGGACAAATCGTAGGGCGTGAGTTGCACGGTGACTTTGTCACCCGTGAGAATGCGGATGTAATGCTTACGCATTTTTCCGGAGATGTGGGCTGTAACCACGTGGCCATTTTCCAATTCCACGCGGAACATAGTGTTCGGTAACGTCTCCGTTACCGTGCCTTCCATCTCGATGCTTTCTTCTTTAGCCATATTCTGTTGCTGTACTCTGTTAGTTGTAACCGGGGTGTAAATCTAGGTTGTTTTTGAAAATCGTTGGTGCGTCCTGCCTCTTTGGCGGACGCACGAAATCCACGCGGCATAATGCCCTAAAATGAGCCAACTATCAAAGCATATGTCGGTTTCAGCCGGTATAAAGTAACCAGCGTAAAAAAACAGAGGCGCGAGGCCTCTGTTGCTACGGGGGGAGCTTTGGCGTTCGTTTTTATTGTTGGGTGCGTACTCTCAGGTGCTTGTTAAGAGCTTACGATTTGCTTCCAGGGTTCGGGGTACCAACCAACGGTGGGGTGTACCGCGTCCTGTCCAATCACCAATTCCATGCCTAGCAGGGAGGTAACGGCCTCGAAATCATTGGGATTATCCAATTGCTGCTTCAGGCATTCAAGGTGTGCGTAGTTCATGTACAGCGTGTTCGGGCTGTACCCGTGTTCTTTCTCAAATTGCTGGCTGACGTTGTAGATATAACCCAACATGATGTGCGCCCCTGTTTAATAGTGAGGGAACCGTTACCACTAGCCCCAGTTGTTTCGTTCAACAATCTGACTTTGTTTGTAACTTCGATTTATTGACTTCAACAAAGAAAGTTGTTTGCTACTCTCACACCGGGTTATCGTCCGGCATTCGGATTCGCTTAATGGTTATTTGGGGATAGTGCTGGCGGGGGTGATGCGGGGGGCGGCCTAGGGAAATAACAGGGGTTGATGTCGCTTAAACCGTAGCCAGTGACCTTTGTGGAGCAGCTCAATGGGCCTGTATTCTTGCTTGTACGACATTTTTTGGCAGTCTTCGATCCAGTAGCCGAGAAATAGCCAGGTCAGATTACGCCGTTGAGCCTCGTCAACTTGCCACAGCAGAGCATAGTGTCCCAGACTGAGGTCAGCGAAATCTGGGTCGAAAAAGGTGTAAACGCAGGACAGGCCTTGATTCAGCACGTCCTGCACGGCGACTGCAACCAGTTGGTGGTTGTATCGAAATTCCACAAACTCTGTCTGTGACCAATTACTGGTGAGAAACGTCAGGTATTTTTCCGGGCTGGGGTCATCCATACCGCCACCGATGTGACGCGCCGAAAGGTAACGTTGGTAGAGTGCAAACTGTTCTTCCCGAAACAGTGGCTCGGTAATCGTGATGGACAGCTTCAGTCGGGTGTTGCGCGTACGGCGTTGTTTTCGATTAGGCTGAAATACAGAGACCGGCAGGCGGGCCGGAACACAGGCCTGGCAATGGGGGCAGTGGGGGGCGTACACGTGGCTGCCGCTGCGACGGAAGCCGATTTCCGCTAACGCGCTGTAAGTGGCGCTATCCATTGGTGTCTCGGGGTCGGCAAATGCAGTGACTGTGGTTTGGTCGGACAAGTATCCGCAGGGGTGGGGCTCACTGGCGAAAAAGGTCAAGTCCGAGAGCAGATGCGAGGTCGGCATTTTGGTGGGGGCTGAAGACATCTTTCTTTGTTTTATGAGGATTAACGCGGTGGCGACGAGGGGAGTGTTTCGGTTTGCCACAAGCCGGGTTTGCCGGTTTGCTCACAATGCTGATCGAGCAGGGTGGTAAATAGCTCGCGGCTGATGTTGCTAGCGCCCAGGCTATCCAGGTGCTGAGATTGAATCTGGCAATCGATAACTGCGAAGCCCCAGTGGGCGAGATGTTGCACCAGTGTGACAAAGGCGACTTTAGAGGCATCGGTTTGTTGGCTAAACATGGACTCTCCGAAAAAGACTTGCCCCACCGCCACACCGTACAAACCACCGACCAGTTTTCCGTTGCACCAGCACTCTACGGAGTGCGCCCAGCCCTGTTTGTGCAGCTGTTGGTAGGCCCGTTTCATATCACGGGTAATCCAGGTGCCAGGGTTGGTATCTCCGACACGCGGGCTGCTGCAGGCCTCGATCACCTTGGCAAAAGCCTTATCGAAGCTGACGTTGAACAGCTCTTTGCGCAGAGTTTTGCGCAGACTGCGGGAGATTTTAAGCTTTCCTGGAAATAATACTGCGCGGGGATTAGGCGCCCACCACAGAATCGGCTGGGCATCGTTGTACCACGGGAAAATGCCGTGACGATAAGCGGTGATCAGACGCGCCGGGTTGAGGTCGCCACCGATCGCGAGCAGGCCATCGGGTTCATCCAGCGCGAGTTGCACATCGGGGAAGTGAAAGCTCGTGTCATGGGGGGGAATCCAGTAGGGGGCCAGGCCTCGCATGGGGCGTATCCTTCTTCGATGCTGTCTTTTGCCAAGAGTAGACTAAGTGTAATTTGAGTGTAACCCGTTGCCAGGCTTATGCCGAACGCAGTTGTGCCATCGACACCCCGGTTTTTTTGAAGGGAGAATGTTCGCCCAAGGATTCGATGTAGTGCTGCATGCCCAGTGTTTCACGTCGTAGAAAATCATCGATAGCCTGTCGAAATTCTGGATTTGCAATCCAGTGTGCTGACCAGGTGGGGGTGGGTAAAAAGCCGCGGCTTATTTTGTGTTCACCCTGTGCGCCCGGGTCGAAGCGTTGCAGTTGGTGTTCAATGCAATATTCCAGACCCTGGTAATAGCAGGCCTCAAAATGCAAATTCTGGAAGTGGGCATCACATCCCCAGTGACGACCGTACAATGTTGTTTCATCACGAAAGCAAATGGCGCTGGCGACGGTGTTGTCCTGGTACTCGGCCAGCATGATGATAAGTTGTTGCGGCAGGGTGTGACTGATTTCACGAAAGAAACTCAGCGACAGGGTGGCATAGCCACTGAGCCGGTCAAAGGTGGAACAATAGTGTCGATACACGGATTGCCACTGTGCGTCGCTGAGTTGATGGCCATACAGACGTTGTAGTGTCACTCCAGCTTCCGTTACCCGCCGGCGTTCGCGGCGAATCTTTTTGCGTTTGCTGGAAGTGAAGTGTTCAAGGTAATCATCGAAGTCACGGTAGTGTTGATCGCCGGGTAAATTGTGCCAGTGAAACTGGCAGCCCAGACGTATCAACAGACCCTGTTGTTTGAGCTGCGCTAAATCTTCGGCGTCTGGGAACAGGCAATGCACGGAAGAAAAGTGCTGTTGTTTGGCGTGTTCCAAGGTGGCTTGTATCAGTTGTGGGGCAACCTCGTTGCGATCGGCATCAGGGGATATCAGCAGTCGCGGCCCGCTGGCCGGGGTGTAGGGAATTGCGGCGACTAACTTGGGGTAATAATTCAGCCCACTGCGTTGATAGGCATCGGCCCAAGCCGAGTCAAACACCAGCTCACCGTAGGAATTGGTTTTCAGGTATTGCGGCATGGCTCCCAGTAGAGTTTCTCCTTCGTGAACCAAAATGTGTTGAGGAATCCAGCCGCTGGCTTCGCCCACGCAATGGTGTGTTTCTAAAGCGCTAAGAAACTCATGGCGCAGGAAGGGAACCTGCGTACCCTGTAATGAATTCCACGCATCACTTGAAACTTCAAGTAGACTGCCGATAATGGTGCTATGCATGGGTGGACTGTACACCAAGCCTATGCTGGGGTAGATGGGGCTGATGGGATATATCATTTGTATTGATTGCATACGACCGGGAACAAACAGGTGAATCATGGCAGTGGCTGAACTGGCGATAGAAATCGGTGAAAACCTGCAATTGCAGTTTGAAGGCGAGGATGAGACCCGGCATTACGTTAAGGTGATTGGTTATCTGGCGGGCAAGAGTCTGGTGGTTAGTACCCCGATGGTGGGTGGGCATGCGATGCTCATCAGTGAAGGTAAAACGGTTGTTGTGCGGTTGATGTCGGGCAATGAAATTGTTGGCTTCACGGTCGCGGTGATTGCGGTCAGCGTGCGGCCATACCCTCATTTGCATTTGAGCATTCCTCGCGACGTACAAGCGGTAACGGTACGCAAGGCGCTGCGTGTTGATCTTAATATGGCGGCTTCGGTGAAATGTTGTTTGACGGATACTGCGGAAATTGATCCCGCCCAAGATGCTCAAACGGTGATGATTCAGGACATGAGCACCAGCGGTGCCTTATTGACGGCGGATCAGCCTCTGGCGGAAGAGGGGCAGCGGATCGTTATTTCAATGTGCATGGATGTGGCGGATGTCAATGATGATGTGTCTTTAGTGGCTATTGTGCGGAATATTCGTGCCGAGCGCGGTGAGAAAGTCGGTCAACGTATTTTTCATCATGGTGTTGAGTTGCGTTTGCTGGATCGTGCGCAGTCGATTCTTGTGCATGCTTTCGTCTATCAACGTATCGCCCGCGGGCAGGGTTAATCCCGCCGCGGGTACTTTTTCTTTTGTTAAGCTTATTTTCCCAGATTATCCCTCTTTATTATCAAGGAAGCGCTCGGCATCCAGTGCCGCCATGCAACCGGTACCGGCCGAGGTAACGGCCTGCCGATAAACGTGATCCGCAACGTCGCCCGCCGCGTAGACACCTTCGATGCTACAAGCGGTGGCATTGCCTGTTGTGCCGCTCTGCACTGACAGATAACCGTGTTCCATATCGAGTTGACCATCAAACAAGCCGGTGTTGGGTTTGTGGCCGATGGCGATAAATATACCGTCCAGTTCGATGTCCTGGGTGTCGCCGTTCTCGGTGCTTTTCACGCGCATGCCGGTCACGCCCATGTTGTCACCCAGGGCTTCCTCCAGGGTGTGGTTCCAAAGAATGTCGATGTTGCCGGTCTTGGCCTTGGCGATCAGTTGGTCGGCCAGGATTTTTTCGCTGCGGAAGCTGTCGCGGCGATGCACGATGGTCACATGTGAGGCGATGTTGGATAAATACAGGGCCTCTTCCACCGCGGTATTGCCGCCGCCGATGACGGCCACCGGCTTACCCTTGTAGAAAAAACCGTCGCAGGTAGCGCAGCCAGACACACCGCGTCCCATGAAGGCCTCTTCGGACTCCAAGCCCAGGTACATGGCCGAGGCACCGGTGGCGATGATCAGCGCATCACAGGTGTAGACGCCGCTGTCGCCGGTGAGCTTGAAGGGGCGCTCCGTTAGCTCGGCCTTGTTGATGTGATCGAAAATGATCTCGGTATTAAAGCGTTCAGCATGCTTTTGCATGCGTTCCATTAGCTCCGGGCCTTGCACGCCCTCGTTATCGCCGGGCCAGTTATCGACGTCAGTCGTGGTCATTAGCTGCCCACCCTTTTCAATGCCGGTGATGATCACCGGATCGAGATTGGCGCGTGCGGCGTAAACGGCAGCGGAATAACCGGCGGGGCCGGAACCGAGAATCAACAACCGGCAGTGTTTGGTTTCACTCATGCAAAAAACTCCTGAAAAAGGCTCTGAAATTAGGCTGCGGTCTCGCTTGACACAGGAAGTGCTCGGCGGGGACGCTGAATGGCGTAATATTATGGGTTATTGCTACGGAAAGCCATTTTCCTTGAGGCGCCAGTGCCGGGAAAGAGCGCTGAGTTTGGCGTTATACTCGACGAGCAATTTAATTGATAGACTCGAATGAACCCAGTCTTTTTAAGTGAGATTTTAGGTTAGGCGAAAATTATTATGCGTATAGGTATACCCCGCGAAATCAGAACCTTAGAAGGACGTGTTGCACTGATTCCTGCCGCCGCTGGGCAGTTGGTGGCCGAGGGGCACGCGTTGCTGGTGGAGCAGGGGGCGGGCCTGCTCAGTGGTTATCCCGACGAGGCCTATAGCGTCGCGGGCGTGACCCTGATCGACAACGCCGAAACTCTTTACGCGCAGGCCGAGATGATCGTCAAGGTCAAAGAGCCGCAGCCGGTGGAAGTGGCGATGTTGCGAGAGGATCAGTTGTTGTTTTCCTATTTGCATCTGGCGGCGGATATGCCTTTGATGCGGAGTTTGCAAACCTCCGGGGTGACGGCGGTGGCCTTTGAGACCGTGGAAACCGATACGGGCCAGCTGCCATTGTTGGCTCCCATGAGCGACATCGCTGGCCGCGTGGCGATACAGGTGGGCACGCATTTATTGCATCAGCCGCAGGGAGGTCGGGGGGTATTGCTGGGCGGAGTGCCGGCCACGGAACGTGGCAAGGTCGTTATTCTGGGCGCCGGGGTGGCGGGGGGCAATGCTGCGCTGTTGGCCGCAGGTCTGGGGGCCGAGGTCACGGTGTTTGATCGTAATCGCGACAAACTGGCGCGGATGCGGGCCTTGGGCAATAACGTCACCGGGTTGCACCCCTACCCCGATGCGCTGCGTGCGGCGGCCCTGGAAGCCGATCTGCTGATTGGTGCGGTGTTGGTGACGGGCGAGCGTGCTCCGCATTTGATCTCTGCAGACACCGTGAAACAGATGCACGATGGTAGCGTGATTATCGATATTTCCGTGGACCAGGGTGGCTGCATCGCCACCACGCGGCCCACGGACTACGCCGATCCTACCTTTGTGGTGGATGGGGTGATTCATTTCGGGGTCACTAACATGCCGGGTGCGGTGCCGCGCACTGCTTCGCAGGCGTTGTCGGCAGCGCTGATTCCCTACGTTTCCCAGCTGGCGCGGCCCGATTGGCAGCAGCATACGGAACTGGTGCGCGGCATCAATGTTGAGCACGGAGAAGTCGTGCATTCGGCGCTGAAACAGGTAACATAGCCCCACCTCTCACCATGCGGATGGCGATCTTGGCACAAGCAAAAGCACAGTCCCTGAAAAAAACCAAAACACCTTTGGCAGCGCACATGATTCGCGGTTTACGCGAGGGTGCGCTGATTATTTTTGGCACCACCGCTCTGTACCTGCTGGTTTCGCTTAGCTCCTATGATGTGGGCGACCCCGGCTGGTCGCACAGTGAAACGGTAAACAGTATCGCCAATGCGGGTGGGGTGCTGGGTGCGTGGTTATCGGACGTGTCCCTCTATTTATTTGGCTATCTGGCCTATCTGCTGCCGGTGGGGGTGGCCTATTGTGGCTGGCTATTGTTCATCGGTCGTAAGCAGGCCGATACGGCCATGGATTTGCGCCATGGTGCACTGCGGGGTCTGGGTTTCTTTTTCACCCTGGGGGCGGGCACCGGCCTTGCCAAATTGCACTTTGCGGACTTTAGTCAATTGCCGGTCGGCCCTGGCGGGGTACTGGGCGATGTGGTGGGTGGCGGTCTGGTCAGCATTGTTAATCCGCTGGGCGCGACGCTGTTTCTGCTGGCGCTGTTTCTCACGGGCATCACTCTGCTCACTAGCCTGTCATGGCTGTGGTTGATGGACAGCACCGGCCGCCGGACGCTGGACGGGTTGGCTTGGCTGCGCGAGCGTTTTCTCAATTTGCGGGATGAGATCGAGGGACGTCGTGCCCGTGCCAAGCGCGAGGCAGCGTTGGTCACCACCCAACAGAAAACCGAGCTGCGTAAGCCGGTGCGCATTGAGCCAGTGATTCAGCCGCCGGCGCAGGTTTCCGAGCGCGAACAGAAAGAGCGTCAGACGCAGTTGTTTGACGCGCCGGTGGAAGGAACACTCCCCGCGCTGTCGCTGCTGGATCCGGCCGAGGCGCGCAAGAGTGATATTTCCCCGGCCGCGCTGGAGGCGGTGTCGCGCCAGGTGGAACTCAAGCTGGCCGATTTTGGCGTGGAGGTGCAGGTGGTGGCGGTGCATCCCGGTCCGGTGGTGACCCGTTATGAGCTGGAGCTGGCCCCCGGCATCAAGGTGAGCAAAATTACCACGTTGGCCAAGGATCTGGCGCGCTCGCTGTCGGCCATCAGCGTTCGCGTAGTGGAGGTGATCCCCGGCAAGTCCACCATCGGTATCGAAATTCCCAACGAGACGCGCGAGATGGTGCGGCTCTCCGAAGTGCTCAAATCCCAGGTGTACGAGAATGCCGGCTCACCGTTGACCATGGCGCTGGGAGTGGACATCGCCGGCCATCCCGTCGTTGTTGATCTGGCCAAGATGCCGCATTTGTTAGTCGCGGGCACCACCGGTTCGGGTAAGTCGGTGGGCCTCAATGCCATGGTGCTGTCCATGCTCTACAATGCCACGCCCGACCAAGTGCGGCTGATCATGATCGACCCCAAGATGTTGGAACTGTCGGTGTATGAGGGCATCCCGCATCTGCTGTCGCCGGTGGTCACCGACATGAAAGACGCCGCCAATGCGCTGCGCTGGTGTGTGGCGGAAATGGAGCGTCGCTATAAATTGATGGCCCATCAGGGCGTGCGTAACCTGGCCGTGTTTAATAGCAATGTGAAAGATGCGAATGAGGCGCGCGAACCCATTAAAGATCCCTTCTTTAAGCCCC
>CAYNYJ010000082.1:0-13894 GCA_964401355.1 uncultured Ectothiorhodospiraceae bacterium
TCAGTTAAGTGAATTATCCTTAACTGGGGTGTATCAATCAATTAGACCATGTCACAGTGCTGTCCCGTTAACTTGAATCTTGTTCTGCTGCAACTGGCGACACACGTGGTGTCTAGAATATTCAGTGGCATTGGAGACATGAACATGAGCAACCTCTTCCCGTCAGTGCCTGCCCCGCGTAGCGTTTTGGGTATTCCGGCGTAGGCCGGAATCCAGTGGTCGCCTAAGAGCGCCTACTTTTGGTTCAACGATTTTCTGGATACCGGCCTGCGCTGGCATGACAAATAAGGAGTTAACGGGACAGCACTGATAAAAAGAACAAAGAGTTTATGCCAATGGTGGAACACATCGCTGAAACAGGGCAAATCGTTACGGCTGATCTTCATCACGGCAATACCTCCCTGCCCAGGTAAATCTGGAATTTATCTAACAGTGCCAGCAATCATTGCCGAAGGATGTTTTATCTGCGCACCGCGTATTGATGCGATGGGTTATCACAAACCTGGATCATCAAACACTGCGATGAAAAAATATCCACTATGCGATTAGCGCAAAACTCAGCTCGCGCTCAAAGCAGAAATAACGGGCCTCAATGATGCAGACTGGCAACCTCCTCTTGATGACCTAAGGTAAAGCCGTCAAAGAGCAAGCCACCTATCGCACGGTACATTGCATCGGGGGTTATGAAAAACTCTTCGCACTCATTATTCAGCGCAAAGCGATTCAGAGACAAGTGAATCTCAACTTAGTGCAGCCAGAAAGCGCTTAAAAGATCTATGTCGATGGCTACAGTTATCGGGCCATCACCACCAACCGGGAAGCGTGGCCCAACAGTCAGATTGTTCACGGGTATAACCGGCGTACTGAAGATAGCGAAAATCGTATCAAAGAACTCAAACTGGATTTTGATGGTGACACACTGCCTTACTCAAATTTCGAGGCCAAGGCCCTGTACTTCCTGATCAGCGCACTCTTACTACGATTTTTGTTTGCACTGATGCGCCAATTATTAGCCGAAGCCTTCTCTCGTTATCGCGACACAACCCTACGCTGGCGTTGATACGCGATGGCACCCAGGGTCGTCAAAAGCGGGCATCCGTTTTGTGTAAAGCTACACACTAAAATCAAAAGCTATTAACCGAAATTTTATTCTCACTAAGAGGTTTGACCCACCGCCAATATAAAGACGACAACTGGCACAACAATCACGATAGGATGAATCTGTCTGAAATCTGAAAACCGTAAATTCTGCACCGCTTAGGCTGCCATTTCATGACTAAGGCATGAAACTCAAAAGTCTCATGCACTGGATTTG
Source organism: uncultured Ectothiorhodospiraceae bacterium (assembly GCA_964401355.1). Classification (GTDB taxonomy): domain Bacteria; phylum Pseudomonadota; class Gammaproteobacteria; order SZUA-152; family SZUA-152; genus SZUA-152. Next base: position 1,316 of record CAYNYJ010000082.1, read on the forward strand.
AATGATAAAAGGCTGCTTTAGGCTCATCTTGGGAGTTTGTCATATTCCGTCCGGGGATTTGGGAAACAGATCCGAATATCCCGTACCCGCGAGTTATTGTAGAATAGGCGGTTTCCGGGCTGCGCCTGTTGTATTCAATGGTTTAAAGAGAATTTTCTGATGTTTGATAAGATTCCACCCCGCCTGTGGGCCTATTTGGTTATGGTTATCTGGGGCGGTGCCATCCTCTGGTTTGGCCTGATGAACTTCACTCCCTACGGACTGGACGAAGGTGCCGCTATGGCGCTGCTGATCAACTGGTCCATAGCCGATTCCGTCATCAACCCCGTCACCACCTACGGCGGACCGGATTTCCGTGCCCTGCTATTCATCCCGCTAGGGCTGTACTGGTCCGGCAGCATCTTTTCCGCCAAGGTGTTTACCCTGATGGCATGTTTTGGTGCCGCGATGTTGCTGCGCAACTGGGCACAACGCCGTCCGGGACAGCACGGCGAAGAAGCCGCCCTGATCGCCACCGGCCTGTTTCTGATCTCTCCGGCTCTTCTCGGTCAGGCCGACAGCATGGGTGTTGGCCCTTACCTGATCGGCGTCTTCGGCCTCGGCTGGGTTCTCGATGCGCGCTACCGCGCCTCCGAGCACAACATCTCCAGCCTGTATTTTTTACAGCTCTTGCTCATTGCCATCAGCGTCACCCTGCACCCTATGGGTCTGGCCTATCCGCTGGCACTGGCCTGGCATTGGCACAAGAATCCCAAGTCACAGAAACAGAAACAGCAGGTCTGGACCGGCCTCGCCCTCGCCTCCGGCATCATCCTCGCCATGCAGACCGGCTGGATCGCCCTGACCTGGATGGCCAACCCGTTCGAGTCACTGAGCCTCGCCCTGCTCGGCGGCATCACCCGCTTTGACAGCGAAATCAGCCTGGTACCCGGCATCATCGCGGCCCTGCTGTTAATCACCGTACTGGTCAAACAGGCACGGTCGTTGCTCGACGATTTATTCGGCACCAGTCTGTTGTTGGCCCTGGTTATTGGACTGTTCGTTGCCGACACCAGCTGGGCGCTGCTGGCCGTCGCAGTCACGCTTTACTGCGGCACGCCCCTGCTGATCAGCGCCAATCGCACGCTCGGCGCACGCGCTGGTTTTATCGGCCAACGAGGTTTAGTGATGGCCGTACTGCTAGTATTGGGCACCGTGTTCATGCAGGTCGACAAGGCCCATGGGGTGCGCATCGAAAGCGGCCTGCTGTCACCCACTGATGAATTGATCCAAGAACTGATCCCGGAAGCCGCGAACCCGGAGAAACATTTCCTCGCCGCCAGCCAGTGGCCAGCCCGCACCATGCTGGTGGTACGTGCCGATGTGCTACCCATGCCACCCGCCGCCGAAAATGGCCCGGAACAACTGGCGATGATCAAGGGCCTCACTCACCTGATTTTCGACCACAACGACCCGGATAACACCCTGCTGGCCAGAAACTTCCAGGAAATGACCGATGCCACCATTACCCTTAGTCGCCAACCTGGCGGCGTAATCCTGGCTTTGCGCGATACGCCGAAAGAAAATCTGCGCGCACCAAAACCGGCGGCTGCGGTCAAAGGTGATAATCCGGACATTGCCATTCAACCCCAATAGGAACCGCAACACAAAGACTATACTTACCACCACACGGATCACTACCGGAAAGCTTCCGCCAATACTTCGTCGGGATTAACGAGACCAATCACACATGAGTAATTTGAAAGAATTAAGCAACACCCTGATCGAAGTGAATGTCGAAACCATTTACATCGAAGAACAATCTTCCCCGAAAGACGAACGCTACGTGTTCGCCTATAACGTCACGCTCTACAATGCAGGCCAGGTCGCCGCCAAACTGATGACCCGCCACTGGATCATCACCGATGCCAACGGCAATGTGCAGGAAGTGCATGGCGAGGGAGTGGTCGGTGAAAAGCCTTATCTTCGCCCCGGCGAAACCTTTGAATATACCAGTGGTACGGTGCTCGAAACGCCCGTCGGTAGCATGCAGGGCAGTTACCAAATGGTCACTGATGACGGTCTCGCATTTGACGCCGAGATCCCAGCATTCACACTGGCGCTACCGCACACCTTACACTAACTATACATAGTAGGTGGCAAAAACATAGTAGGTGGCAAAAAAAAATTTCTGCTGTTTTTCCTTGTCACTCGTTACTTGGTTTTACGCCGCAGACTGGCACTGATACTCTCCAGCAAGCGAGCCACCTTTTCCCAAAACCACTCCAGCGCACGCCGATGACCGGGTCGCATTTTCCAGCGTGTTAATTGGCATTCATCACTGAGCACAAAGTCCTTTTCAAACAGCTCATGCACACCGGCAGCAAACTGACTGTCTTCAATTTCCTGATTGGCCTCCAGATTCCAGAGCAAATTCCAGCGGTCCACGTTACTCGAACCCAGCGACACCCAGTCATCACACAACAGCAGCTTGGCGTGCAACAAGCGCGGCTGATATTCAAAAATACGCACCCCGGAACGCAACAGTGAATAGTAACTTCTATGCCCCACGTAACGCACCGACGGATGATCGGTAATCGGCCCAGGCAATAGCAAACGCACATCCACGCCACGCCTTGCGGCACGTCGCAGCGCGCGCAACAGGTTACGGCGCGGGACAAAATAAGCCGTCATCATCCACACCCGACGCTCGGCGTTACGCACCCGCTTAAGAAATGAACGATGAATACTGAGCGCACCAAAGCGATGGGCACCGACCACACGACCCACCTGACCGACATCCACCCTTCCTGGCTCGACAGCAGTTTCAGAGACAGGCATTGTCAATTCGGGCACATTCACATCGGGCGGGCTGTACCGTGTCCAATGCCGCCAGTTATTCCAAAACACCGCATGCCAGTCGGCAACCACAGGACCTTGCACCTGCACCGCCGTATCATGCCAGCACAGCTCAGGATTGCTAGTCACGTCAAAGGCATCTGTCAAACCCATACCACCAACGAATGCCGTGGCATTATCCACCACCATCAATTTACGGTGGTCACGCAACAAATTACGGCGCAGTGTGCCGTAGCGCAGCGGATTATAGCTAACCAGGATAGCGCCCGCCTGAGTGATACGCTGACGATCCCTTTCCGTCAGACCGCGCGCACCGAAATCATCAAACAATAAATAGACAGCCACTCCACGATCTATTGCATCGATCAAGGCAGCAATAAAACAATCCATCAGCGCGCCGGATTCAAGCAGATACATTTCGAGCAGAATTTGGGAATGCGCAGATTGAATGCTGGACAGCATCGCAGGGAAAATCTCGCCACCATCAATTAACAGCCGAAACGTATTCCCCTCACGCCAGGGAAAGCGCGGCCTCAGCGCCAGCGACATAATATTTTGTATAACGCTGTGTTCACATAACAATTGTAGCGACTTTAGGCACATGAAACCGTCGGGAAGGCATTCAACCCTCAAGATTTCATTAAAACTTGCCGTCTAACGCTCACAACCTAATGTTTATCGCTAAGGCACTATTTTAAAACACCGCACTTGCGGCATAACAAATCTGGACGATAAAGACATCATGAGCGAATCCCCACAACACAACACAGCCACCCAGGAGCAGATCGAAGGCATCCTGCGTGGCATCACCATTCCGTCACTGCCACAAATCATTGTCGATCTGCAGATGGAAATGGCCATGCCCGATCCGGACATCAACGCCATGGCCAAGCTAGTTGCCGATGATGCCGGTCTCGCCGGAGGGGTGTTAAAAACGGTTAACTCTGCGCCATATGGTGGCAGCGGCGACATCACCTCCATCTCCAAAGCGGTGAAAATACTGGGCATGAATACCCTGATGTGCGTTATTAACACCCTCAGTCTGCGCAACGAGATGATGACAGGAGATGACATTCCGGATCGACTGTTCGCCGCCATGAATGGTTTCTGGGATTCTGCCAGCGACGTCGCTCACAGCAGTGTGGAGATAGCACAGCGCCTGAATTTTCCACGTCCCGATCATGCCTACGCCCTGGGCCTGTTTCACAACGTCGGCATTCCCCTGCTCATGCTGAAATACGACAACTATGCCGAGGTCATGCGTGAATCCTACGAAAAACCCTCACCGCGCATTGTTGATACTGAAAACCGATTAATCAACACCAACCACGCCGTAATGGGCTTCTTTGTGGCGCGCTCCTGGAAACTGCCAAAAAACCTTTGTAATCTCATTGCCCAACATCACAACGTGGACATTTTTTTGGAGGATCATGTTGCCGACAGCGAAGATAATACCCTGCTGGCCATCCTCAAAATGGCTGAACATATCAGTGGCCTGTATCGCTGCATCGGCGGCCAACCTAACAACCTCGAATGGAATCTGGTGGGCAAAAATATCCTGGAATACAGCGGCCTCAGCAGCCTGGATTTTGACGATCTGATGAGCCAGACGCACGACAAAGGCCTGGGACAGCAACAGTATTTTATGTGAGGGTTGAATTTGGAGAAACGAAGGGCACGTTTCTAGAATATAAATTGGAATGTCGACCTAGCGACTCGATACCAAACACAATACCCCATCTACCACCCGTACTACTTTCTCCCCGGCCAATACCGCCTGCAAATCATGCCCAGCCAGACCGGCGCGCCAGCCATGTAATACGGCACAACCCGTATCACCCGACACCAGCGCCTCCAGTTGTTTACGACTGGCCAACAGGGCCGGACTGACATCGTGTTCACTGCCCCGCAAACGCAGTACCGCCATCAACAGATCCACCACCGCATCCTGCGCAGAACTCAAACGTTGGCTTTGAGTGCGAATCGGCCAGGTTTCAGAATCCGTGGCATTGGCCGCGGCGACCACCTTGAGTAGAGCCTCACCATGGCGACTCAGCAGTCGTTCCTCAACCCCCCGAATCTTTGCCAGACCGTCAAGATTGACGGGCGAACGACGGGCCAGATCCACCATCACTTCATCCTTGAGCATCCAGCGTCGCGGTCGATTGCTGGCCTGGGCGCGTTCTTCACGCCACACCGCCAGACCGCGCAACACCGCCAATTGTGGCGAAGACAATTTTTGCACCCCGCGTACCCGTTTCCACAGATTTTCCGGAGCTGGGGCATAGGTCGTGCGGTCACTCATTTCATCAAAATCATCCTGTAACCATTCCAGCCGACCCTTGCTTTGCAGCATTTCCCGCTGCTGGTGATACACCGCAAACAGGTAGCGCACGTCATCAGCGGCATAACGGATTTGCTCGATATCCAGCGGACGCTGGCTCCAATCGGTGCGCGTGGCGCCCTTGTCCAGAGTCACACCCAGCATCTGTTGCACCAGATTGGCGTAACCCACCTGCTCACCAAAGCCCATCAGGGTGGCGGCAATCTGGCTGTCAAACAACGGCCGGGGCACATCACCCCGCAAATCAAAAAATATTTCCATGTCCTGCCGCGCACTGTGCATCACCTTCACCACCGCGGGGTCGTAGATGATATCCAGCAACGGGTCGAGGTTCAGCGCCAACGGATCGACGCAGGCAATCACCCCCTCCGCCGCCACTTGCAACAGACATAACTGAGCGTAGTATGTTTTCTCGCGCAGAAACTCCGTGTCCAGTGCCAACACCGGCTGGCCCCGCAATTTATCGCACAACGCGGCCAGGCCAGCTTCGGTATCAATGAACAGGGGTTCGTCAGGAAGGTCATGCATATTTTTTGCTCTCTTTTCGTTGTCGGTGCCAGTTGACTATCAGCCAGCACATTTGTCGCGTTATGATGGCGCACATTATTTCATGGTCTGAATCAACATGGTACGACCATAAACCAGGGCCAACGCTTCGCTAACAACGCAAACGCCATGACCGCATTACTGACATTGCTCATTAGCATCATGCGCCTCAAGGCCGCGCCACAGGATTTACCCTGTTCGCGTTTCCTGATGATATTTTGCGTCAGCAGCTACTTATTGATGGGGATGGTTATCTCCCTGCTGGATCAACGCTTTGGGCTAGCATTATTATCGGCCGGCATCGATACCGTGCTGCTCATCGGACTGGCCTATCTGGCCCTGTGGATTCGCGGTTATCAAGGCCGCGCCATCCAAACCATTACCGCCTTCACCAGCACTGGCACCCTGTTTGAATTAATGGGCTGGCCACTGGTGGCCTACCTGCAACAGGGCAGCGCCGACAATCCCAGCAACCTTTCCATCCTGTTACTGGCACTGATTATCTGGAACATCACCGTCATCGGCCACATCCTGCGTCATGCGGTAGACGTGTCAATCTGGATCGGCACGGGCATTGCGCTGCTATACATCTACACCTCAATCCGGGTGATGGTAACCTTGCAGATTGCCGGTTCCATAGGAAATTAAGGAATTTCTGAGCAATTCATGAACGCCTATTTTACACCTGAAAAACCCAACGTCTGCATCGCTACTGCACCTATTGAGAGTGAATCTGAACATTTTAAACCGCCATCTTCTGCGTCCAGAATAAACGAGGGGTTCCTTAAAACCACCTCTCTTCACTTAATGAAAACAAATTGATGCACATTCATATCTTGGGTATTTGCGGCACTTTCATGGGGGGTATCGCCTTGCTGGCACGCGAATTGGGGGTCACCGTCAGTGGCTCGGATCAGAACGTCTACCCCCCCATGAGCACCCAATTGGCCGAAGCAGGCATCACCCTCACCGAGGATTTTGACCCTTCTCAATTCACGGCCGAACCGGATTTGGTAGTGATCGGCAACGCCCTGTCACGCGGTAATCCAGCCGTTGAATATGTGTTAGAGCGTGGCCTGTCTTACACCTCCGGGCCGGCCTTTCTGGCCGACTACCTGCTCAAAGACCGCTGGGTGTTGGCGGTGGCCGGCACTCATGGCAAGACCACCACCGCCTCCATGCTGGCCTGGATTTTGGAAGATGCCGGCTTGGCACCCGGGTTTTTGATCGGCGGCATACCGCGTAACTTTGGCCTCTCGGCGCGCACCGGTAACGCGCCGTTCTTTGTGGTGGAAGCGGACGAATACGACACCGCCTTTTTCGACAAACGTTCCAAATTCGTGCACTACCGGCCGCGCACCGTGGTACTCAATAATCTGGAATACGACCACGCCGACATCTTTCCCGACATCGAGGCCATCGAGCGCCAGTTCCATCACCTGGTGCGCACCGTACCCGGCAACGGATTGATCATCGCCCCGCAGGCCGACCCACACATTCAACGAGTGTTGAAAATGGGTTGCTGGACGCCCATCGAAACAATCAGCGAAGCCCCGGGCAACGGCTGGCACACAACATTGTCGCAGGCAGATGGCCGCGCATTTGAAGTCTTTTTCGAGCAACAATCTCAGGGCACCGTACGTTGGGATTCGCTGGGTCAGCACAACGTCAACAATGCCCTGGCTGCGATCGCCGCCGCGCGCCACGCCGGCGTGCCCACGCGCTACGCCATCGAGGCTTTGGGCACATTTCAAAGTCCTAAGCGACGCATGGAAATTCGCGGTGAAATTAATGGCATCACTGTCTATGATGACTTCGCCCACCATCCCACCGCAATCAAAACCACGCTGGCAGGATTGCGCGCCAAGGTTAACGACGCCCGTATCATCGCGGTACTGGAACCCCGCTCCAATACTATGCGGCTTGGCATTCACAAAGACACCTTGGGGCCTTCGTTAAACGCAGCTGATGAGGTACTGCTCTACCAACCCACCGGGCTCGACTGGAACCTCGACAGCATCACCCGAGTACTGGACACAACGCAGATTTTTGATGACATCAACCGGCTGGCTACGTACATCGCCAAGGGCGCCCGTTCTGGCGACCACGTACTCATCATGAGCAACGGTGCCTTTGGCGGGTTGCACGAAAAACTGCTTAAGGCACTGAAGGCAGGGACATGTCACGAGTAACGAGCATCCAGGAGAAACGACCATCCCGTTTCCCCCAATACTCGCTGTTCGATACTGACGAAACTTCCACCAAAATATCGTAAACTGACAGGATGGCACAAAATCACAACACTCCCATTACCCTCGCCATCACCGGTGCCTCCGGCGCTCAATATGGCCTGCGCTTGCTCGATTGTCTGCTGGGGGCGGGAGTGCGAGTCAACCTGATGATTTCCGCCGCCGCACAAATCGTCATCGCCACCGAAACCGACATCGCCCTGCCCGGCCGTGCCGACGAACAACAACATTTTTTGAGCGAGCACTACAGCGCAAAAACCGCACAGCTTTCCGTCTTCGGCCGCGAACAGTGGGCTTCACCCGTGGCCAGCGGCTCCAACACCGCACGCGCCATGGTGGTTTGCCCTTGCTCCTCAGCCAGCTTGTCGGCGATTGCCAACGGTGCCAGTCGCGATCTCATTGAACGCGCAGCAGACGTGGCATTGAAAGAACGCCGTCAACTCATTCTGGTACACCGCGAAATGCCAGTGTCAGCCATTCATCTGGAAAATATGCTCAAGCTTTCACAATTGGGGGTGACCATCATGCCTGCCAGTCCTGGCTTTTATCATCAACCCCAAAGCATCGAAGACCTGATAGACTTTGTCGTCGCCCGGGTGATGGATCACCTTAAACTGGAACATGATTTGATACCGCGTTGGGGGACAGCAGCGGAATAAATCATTAAACGAGCCATCATGAGCACACTCATCATCCCACTCTTCCCCTTGCACGCCGTTTTATTTCCCGGCGGTACGCTACCATTGCGCATTTTCGAGCCACGCTATCTCGACATGGTGAGTGACTGCATGAAAACCGAAAAAGGCTTTGGGGTCTGCCTGATTCGCAAAGGCTCCGAAACCGGCAAAGCGGCAGACACTTATGAAATCGGCACGCTCAGCGAGATTTGTTATTTCAACAAACAACCCGATGGTCTGCTCGGCATCACCGCCCTTGGCCAGCAGCGTTTCAAAATACTTTCGCAACAGGTTCAGCCGAACCAGCTAACGCTGGCCGAAGTCACCCTGTTGGACAATGAGCAAACCAGTCCCCTGCCTAAAGAATTTGACCATACCGCAACCACTCTGCGTCGCCTGCTGGAACAACTGGGTTATCCCTTTATTAAAATGGAAACCCAATACCACGATGCCAGCTGGGTCAGCAGCCGGCTCTCAGAACTGCTACCGATTCGACTCGAGCAAAAACAATACTTTTTACAGTTAGATGATCCACTGCAACGGTTGGAACGACTGTCTGCACTAATGGATGAAATGGACATCAGTTAATTTATCCATTTAAAAACCGCAAAAAAAGCCCGCTCTCCGAAAAGAGCGGGCCAGCTTGCTACTTTTTATTATTATAAATTACAAACGCTATACCCAAGCCCTCACCTTCAAGCTCAATCAGAGTCATTGTTATTGAGCCAATCCTCACAGGAACCATCGCCATTACGGATAGTGGCCACTGACACGCCACCTTCAGGCTTGGCATAACATCTCCCGCCGTCAAAGTCCGCTTGATCAATCAAACCCGTGAAACCACCATCGGTGTAGGCCATTTGACCTTCTGGACTGCGTAAAAACTCAATGAACTGACGGCCTTTTTTCTGGTTATCGGATGTCGCCAATAAAGCGAGCGAATAAACCTTATCCGCATTGACACCCGCAGTATTCGGAATACCTAAAGTCGCGAGGCTCGTACCATTCATACCGGTTACCGCTGTGTTGCCCGCATTAATCTGGAAAGCCAGTTCAGTAATCCAGACATAACCCACATCAACCGGTACAAAACCATCAGCGTTAACAATACCATTTGGTGTTTCAACGTGATGTACGCGTGACTCATAGGTGTTGAACTTGTTCAGCATTGCATATTCACAAAACTTCAAATCCGTTGCAGTACCGCAACCATTATCAACCAAATCATGTGAAGTGTGATTCTCACCCGCATCCCCCGTCATCAAACGAAGGGCACCGGGTGAATCAGGATGAGGAGTCGCCACCGCTTGTAAAGCCGCTTCCAGCCATTCTGCCGCGCTCATTGTTGCTCCAACAACAAAGGTATCATCACCGAAGTGGTAATCCATGGTGACCATCGTCGCTGCTTCTACATGGCCATTGATGTAAGCATCCACTTTTTTCATGTAACCATTTGCTGCGTTATGAATACCTTCATTGATGTGATCCAGTGAAGATGCAACGATGTCACCGGATAACAGATCCATAGCAATATCAAATTGCTTATCGAAGGCGACATCGCCCGTGTAAACATTGGAACCAATTTCTTTGGTATTAGCTGCAGCAACCATAAGATCCAAGCGGTTTCTAATGTAAGGTACGGCCTCATCAATAAAACCGTTATTCGCCAAATCCTGCATCAGCCTGTAATTGGTAGAGGCGAAGACATCAAAATCCACCTGAATGTTGCTTGGCAGAAAATTGCGATCTTCATCATTGCCCAAGGTCAAACAACCCGTTTTTATTTGCTTTCGAATTTGGCCGGGTGGAATCAACTGAATATAATAACGGTTGGATTTATCGTTTAAATCATCCAGGGTAAAACCTGAAGCATCGTTGGGTCTGTATGCAGGCTGTGTGGGGTCAAGGCCCTGACTCAAGTTGAATGCGCGCATGGCTTCAGCAAAAACTACCCACTGATTACCTGCCATACCCAAGTTCAATTTAGAACGATCTGGATTACCGTGAAACTCTGTCGCACGTGCGGCAGGTAAAAATGCACAGGTGCCCTGCAAAGTATATGATTCGTCACTGTCACTGTGTGCAAATGCAACACCACCGCCTAAAAATAGCGCGCCCCCCATTGCAACCAAAGAAACCTGTTGCACCCGTCTTTTTATTTTAAATACGTCCATTTAAAGCTCCCTTTTTATCCTTGTTGCTCTATCAACAGTTTTCGGACTTAATCCGTAAATCCGACCCTATGCTTATTCGGCGTATAATTAGCACTACATCAAATAACCAATAGCAGTTAAGCACCCCCCATAAACAGCGTCAAACAAAATCAAACTTGATGTCGCTTTTATCCAGGCAAGCCGATTAATCGCCAACCAAAATGATCAGGGAGTAATCGTATTGGGTAAATAACGGTCATAAACCTGGCCCACTAATCGCGAGACAGAATTAGGAGAGACATTCATTGGAAGATAAAAAACAAGGGAAAAAACACCAAAACCAAGACCCGGCTTACTTCACGCTCACTCTCGCAAAACGGCGTTTACCAACCTGATAAACATGTTGCGTTCCGGCAGCAATCATCAATTTATTATTTTCGATACGCTCTCCGTCAATACGCACCGCACCCTGCTTGATCATACGCAGGGCATCGGAAGTACTCTTGACCAAGTCGGCATTTTTTAACAAGTTGGCAATTGCAAGTTGACCTTCAATAGCCTGCAATTCTAGCTCCGGCATTACATCCGGCATAGCGCCTTTTTGGAATCGGGCAATGAAAGATTCTTTGGCTTTATTCGCCGCAGCTTGATCATGAAAGCGAACAATAATTTCTTCGCATAACAAAAATTTTATGTCGCGTGGATTTTCGCCTTCTTCAATTTTCTTTTTAAAACCTTCAATTTCCGACATGGGGCGAAAGCTGAGCAACTCGAAGTAGCGCCACATGAGTTCATCGGAAATAGACATCAACTTGCCAAACATTTCTTCGGCAGGTTCATCGATACCGATATAATTACCCAACGATTTGGACATCTTCTGCACGCCATCCAGGCCTTCCAACAGGGGCATCGTCAGTACCACCTGCTGTTCCTGACCAAAGGCCTTTTGCAATTCACGCCCCATCAACAGGTTGAATTTCTGATCCGTGCCACCTAGCTCTACGTCTGCTTTCATTGCCACTGAGTCATAACCCTGAATCAACGGATAGAGAAATTCGTGGATGGCGATGGGCTGCCCGCCTTTGTAACGTTTGCTAAAGTCATCACGTTCCAGCATGCGCGCCACAGTATGTTTAGCAGCCAACTGAATCAACTCGGCACTACTCATTTTGCTCATCCACTGCGAGTTGAACATCACCTGAGTTTTGTCCGGATCAAGAATTTTGAAAATCTGATTTTGATAAGTTTTAGCATTCTCTGCCACCTGCTCCGGCGTCAACGGCGGCCTCGTGACGCTCTTGCCGGTGGGGTCACCGATCATGCCCGTAAAATCACCGATCAAAAATAAGATTACGTGTCCTAAATCCTGGAATTGGCGCAGTTTGTTAATGAGCACGGTGTGCCCCAAATGTAAATCCGGCGCTGTAGGATCAAAACCGGCCTTAATACGGAGCGGCTTGCCGCGTGCCAGCTTGGTCTTGAGTTCCGCCTCGACCAGAATTTCTTCCGCGCCGCGCTTAATGTGGCGCAAGGATGCTGTTATTTCTGACGGTGTTAATGACATGGATACTGACATAGATGATTTCTCGTACGGTACGTCTCTGAAACGCCTCTTCCCAAAAAACGCTTTTTCAAAGCACCTTTTAAATAGTAAAAAATGTGGCTGGCGATTATAGCCTACCTCGGCCTCCAACTTAGGAAATTTCAACCATTTTATGTCACTGCTGTCCCGTTAACAAATACTTGTCATGCTGTAATGAGTTGTTTTGTGC
>CAYNYJ010000083.1:0-13755 GCA_964401355.1 uncultured Ectothiorhodospiraceae bacterium
CGGTGGATTTAAGTAACATGAGTAGTATTCATTATTAGTGACTTGTTAGTAACTCACTCCAACCCTGTCACTGTGTACGAACACGATCACGCACACTGTAAAAACTGTGCTGGTCGCTGACGGCAATCAATATTCCGTAGTCTCCTGCGGTGGCCGGAAATGTCCAGCTAACGCTTACTGTTTTTAACAGTTGATCCACCACGCCAACCATGCAAGCGCCCCCGAAACTCTGCAAACCAGCTCAATGGGATCAGCACCCGGAAATCCCGACCACGAAACCGTGTAGTTGTTTTATAATAGTACGCAAGAAAAATCAGCACAGAAGAGCAGCATTTCATACGGAAATTATCTGTCCAAAGAGTATTTGATGGAGACTCTGCTGCCGAAGTTACGCGCAGCTTCGATTTGGGAGATAAAACCATTTTCACCTGGCTGAAAATTGCTCGCGAAAAAGGCATAGACGCATTAGCGCCAAAAGCGAGAACGGGGCGAAACAGGAAGCTATCACCGATTGAAGAGCAGGAGGTAAAGCGCTGGATAGTGGGGGGTGACCCACGCCAACACGGGTTTGATTTTGGGTTGTGGACACGTCAAATTGTAGCGTGTTTGATAAAAGAAAAGTTTGGTATTGATATGAGTAAATCGGGTGTTGGGAAATTGCTACACCAACTTGATTTGACGCCACAAAAACCTTTACGTCGCGCTTACGAAAGGGATGAGAAAGCCGTGACAGAATGGGTTTAAAAGGTATATCCAAGAATCAAAAAAATCGCAAAAAAGACCGGTGCGGAGATATTTTGGCTAGATGAAGCCTCTATTCGCTCTGATGATCCACTGCAAAGAACATGGGGCGAGAAAGGAAAAACACCTGTCGTCAGAACCAGCGGTCAAAGGCAATCTATTAATGCAATTTCCGCGTTATCCAATAAAGGTGGTTTTTGGTATCACGTTTATAATGGGAAATTTACAGCGGATAAATGTGTTGATTTCTTCAAGCGATTTTTAAGAAACAGAAAATCACGAATTATTCTTATCGTGGATGGTCACCCGCTACACAAATCAAATAAAGTCATGAAATACATCGAATCCCTGGAAGCAAGGTTAGAAATAGTTTTTCTTCCGCTTTACGCACCGGATTTAAACCCTGATGAGTTGGTATGGAATCAGATGAGAAATGTCGGCACGTCAAAAAAGCCGTTGAAAAAAGGTGAGTCGTTAATGAATCGGGCCATTGTAGATTTGGAGAGTATTAAGCGAAACAAAAAACTCGTCAGATCATTTTTTGAAGAGAAGACAGTATCCTTTGCTGCTGCCTAGGTAGTAACATCTAATATCGATATAAATCGCTAAAGATGGTGACCTTCCTACAGAGGACTTTCACCTCATTAGTTCATGCCCACGCTGGGCGTACACAAGGCAAATTCATCCGATGCCAAAAAGCGGCGCGGCTGATTTGCGACGTTATATTTTTAGAACAATCAAGCCTGGAAAACGATGACTAAAAAATATTTGTTATTAATTATTACTATCTCACTGCTTCTAGGTTGCGGAGGTGGTAACGGAACAGATCCCAATATACCTGTGCCTCCTGCACAAGGGGCACGTATACTTGGAATGGATGTGCAGGAAATTCCATCAGTCACCTACGCGATGGCATACAACCAGGCTATGTCACTCGGTGTTCGAGAGGTGAGCGTATCTCTAGACTGGTCATTATTGGAGCCCTCTGTTGGTAGTTACGATAATGAATTCCCTAGTATAATCGACGCTTTTTATCCAATACAAACTGGTGACATCACGCTTGTATTGCGCCCCTTGGATACTTCCGGCCCCAGCCTGCCAACGGAACTGGTTGGCCTCACTTATGATGACCCTGCCGTAATTTTAGCTTTTGATAATTTTCTTACAAACCTTCATGACCAACTGTCAACATTGAATGCCAGTGGCAAGCTCAAATGGATACATATTGGCAATGAGATTGATGCGTATCTGGGGAGTGATGCTACTCGCTGGGCACAATGGCAAATATTTTTCCAGGCTGCAAAGGCAAAAGTAGGCAGCCTTTGGGGGACTGGTGTTGAGGTAAGCAGCATTATTCAATTCTCTGTATTGACTGACACTAACAAACTTGCTTTATATTCTAATTTATTGCCCGATCTCGACAATGCAGTGCTTACCTATTATCCATTGAATTCCGACTTCACTGTGCGCCCGGTTTCTACAGTAGCAACCGACTTCACACTCATGGTCAACGCGATTCCCGGCAAAACCATTTTGTTACAGGAGTGCGGTTACCCGTCGAGTTCAGTGAACAATAGTAGTGAAATTCAACAAGCGGATTTTGTCTCCGCCGTATTTGTGGCGTGGGATAACAATATCAATCGCATTCGTTTCATTGACCTATCATGGCAATATGATGTTTCTTCTAGCACCCTCGATCAATGGGTCATTGATTTCGGCATGACGGGCAACCCAAATGAAGCTGCTTTTAGAACATATCTTGGTACATTAGGATTAAGTAATTTCGATAGTACAGAAAAGACCGCCTTGCAGCGGTTACGCGATGAATTACAAGCACGAGAATGGGGACAATAGCCAATAAAAATAATAAACATGCGCTCCACAAGAGCTACTAACAAGTCACTAATAATGAATACTACTCATGTTACTTAAATCCACCGTCATGCTGGCATTCGCCGGCATGACGACCGGGATTTTAAAAAGAAGCAGTATCCTTTTCAGGCGACTGGGTAGTAAATGCTGTCGTTACAGAATCCTGAATATAGCGCGGCGACAAGTCCGGCGCCTTTTGCATCACACCCAGTCCATCCGTTTCCGTCGCGACATAAAAATAATTCCCATTTACAGTGATGTCATTAGCATGATCCGAGGCACGGAACTTGCCCATCAATGTTACATTGGCGGGATCAGCCGCGTCGAGAATATGAATGTTCGGAATTTTTGTCGGAGGCGAGTCTGAATATGGGCTCGCAAAGACAGTGTCGCCCTGCAAATCGATGGCGCTGTAACTACTCACTCGCGCTAAGTCCCCATCATAGTTTCTCAACAAAACCGGCGCCGCAGGATCACTGGCATCAAAAATAAAGATGCCACCTTGTGGGTTAAAAATACTCCCGGGCTGCGACACGAATGCAAGATTACCCGTCACTTTGATATCGGTTGCGTATTGAAGAGATATCTCGCTATCAACGCCAAACACGATGGGCATACTGGGAGCGCTGACGTCAACAATAACCAAACCGCCGCTACTGGCAATGTAAGCACGATTGTTTTTAACCACCACGGCGAAGGCATTGACGAAACTGTCAAGATCCAGACTACCGGTTAATGTCGGTGCGAGCGGATCACTGATATCGTACACACGCAATTCACCGCTGGAACGAGTGACGATGTAGGCGTAGTCGCCTTCCACCGCGACATTTTCCGTCAAACTACTGATATCGACTTCCGCAATAAGCCCCACAGCACTCGCAGTGCTAATGTCAACAGACTGAAACCCGAACCCGCCGCGTGACAGGTATGCCTGATTACCCACAAGGGTCACATCTCTCCGGTTACCGAACGACAGCGAATATAAACCACTTTCGGTTGGCAACAGCGGATTGCTAACATCGAATATTCGAAGACCACCATTGTCCGTATCACGATCTGCGAGGTAAGCCACCCCGGATTCCACCGCCACCGCGTCACCAC
The DNA here is from genome assembly GCA_964401355.1 of uncultured Ectothiorhodospiraceae bacterium. GTDB lineage: Bacteria > Pseudomonadota > Gammaproteobacteria > SZUA-152 > SZUA-152 > SZUA-152. The sequence continues at coordinate 3,715 of CAYNYJ010000083.1, forward strand.
GAACACTACTGCCTACCGTACAAATCGGCGTCGCAAGGCTCGGCATACTGACATCAATCAATTGCAGCCCCACGGAGTTATCCCGCACATAGGCCGTATTTGAAATGACCGTGGAATTATTGGAAAGACCGGGGATGTCATAACGGCCAATCAACAATGGCTAACCCCGACGAACCGGTAGCGACATAGGCTTTGTCTGCATCAATATACACATGCCACGATGCCCCCTCCAACCCTATTTCATGACCTTTGTGGGGCTCGCCGGCGTACTGATGTCAATAATGCGAATCTCAGACGGATAAAGCCCTCCCGCCAGAATCGCAATATTGCCCGAAACCGCAATCTGGTTACAGTTCCAACCCATCTCACTGTAACTTCCCACCAATGTCACGTTATCCGGGTCACTCACATTAAATATTTGCAAGCCGTTCGAACCACTTGCAATATACGCCAGACTCCCGACCACCAGCGTTTCACTAATCTCCTCGAGCGACAGATGTTCCATCATGGGGTTCTGTTGCCAACTGACACGCGACCCCGTATACGCCAGATTTGTCACTGACACAAAAACTGGCCCGGCAGGCGCCTCACCATCACTGACAGTAAGCGCAAAGCTCAGGGGTTCATCGTTGGAGGAGGGTGCGACAAAAGAAGGCTGGCTGGCATGAATATCATTGAAATTAACGGCGGTTCCCGCTGTTTGCGACCAGGTATAAATCAACCGATCGCCATCGGGATCACTGCTGCCCATCGCACCCAGGGTGACTGTCTCATCACCATTGGCGCTGACAGTGCTTCCCGCATTCGCAACCGGCACCCGGTTGATGACGGTTAAAATAATCGTATCGGTCACAACATTTTTCCCATCCGAAGCGGACAACTGAAAAACCAGTTGTCCCGCGATGCCTGGAGAAGTGAGGCTGGGTTGAGCGATCAAAGGGTCACTGAGACTAACCGTCACACCGGACAACTGAGTCCATGAATAAGAAATACTGCCATTGGGTGAACTGCCGGAACCATCCAGGGTTGTCGCCGTACGCTTATTGAGGGTCTGATCAGACACAGCATTTACGCTGATACCACCGGTGCCGGTGCCAGTATCGCCACTGCTATCCGTGCCGCCTCCCCCACATGCCGCGAGCATAACGATAACGGTGAAACACAAAGAAATGCCTAACATAACGCGAATAATACCAGGCATCAGGAACACCTTTCGATTATTAACTTCTTGTTATTTCAACTCGCAGTTAGAAATATGCGCTATTTTTTCTTGCCATCTGTCTTACAAACATGCCCTGAAAGAAACCACTGCTTGATTGGGACCAGGCCTATCAATCAAACCTTCCTCAAACCGTTAAAAAGGGAATTACCAGTCATTTATCCTACGTGAAACAAGAAGGGATAAGGCACCCTAAAAACGTGACGGGGATCACAAAAACATCAACTGTGCAGAATTCTAACTACAATAAGCCGTACCCCAGCGCCCGGCAAAAAACCGTTCGCCCATCGGTTGGCGCGCGCGCTCGCCCATTTCGGCACTACGAAAATCTTCATGTAAGGCTTCCAACGGCCCGGCATAGCCCACGGCAATCACCGCCATAATGTCGACCTCATCGGGAATACTGAATGCGGCACGGGCCTTGTCACCGTCAAAACCACCCATTTGATGCGCCTGCAATCCCATCGCAGTCGCTTGCAGACACAAGCTCACGCTGGCAGCACCGGTGTCATACTGATCCCAACGATTGGGGTTTCCATTATGGGTAAAGACCGGCACGCTGGTGGCCAACAACAACAGCGGGGCATTGCGCGCCCACAGCTGATTTTTCTCGGCCAGACAATCCAACAATTTCTCCCAGGCAGCACTGTCCTGATTGCGATCACAGACAATAAATCGCCAAGGTTCTTCGCCAAAACATGAGGGCGCCCAGCGAGCAGCCTCCAGCAACGCCAAAAGTTCATTGGTTTCCACAGCTTTGCTTGAATCAAAGGCCCTCGGGCTCCAGCGCTGCGCAATCAAAGCATCAACAGGCACCACCGTGTTTGCCATTTTTTCTGTCATTATCTTCTCCTGGTTTTATTGACAAAAATTCGATGCGTTAACGGTGAAAATCAATTTCGATAACACATCAAGATGTGTCCCATATTTATAAGCTGCAAGCAACAAATACCGCTAGGGTAAATCCAACAGCAGAAACTCTGCTCTCAGACTCATCCTCTAATTCAAGTCACGTTTCGTTTTCAATGGCCGACATCACATGGTTATTTCCTTTTCCCTCCAGGCCAATAACACTTTTATCAATCACAAATATTGATCATCAATAATGACGGTAAACCCCACTGAACAAACACAAATTGAAGTATAGTGTGGCCACAGAAATACAAAAGCAGAATATTTTGCATGGCTCATTCAAAATAACTGAATAATAAAATTCATCACTTTACAGGGACGCACGCACATGAAACTCACCCTCGATGCCCTCAACGTTTTGGATGCGATTAATCGCCGTGGCAGTTTTGCCGCCGCCGCGGAAGAGCTGTTTCGCGTCCCCTCCGCCGTCAGTTACACCATGCAAAAGCTGGAACAGGATCTCGACACCCCGCTGTTTGATCGCGCCGGGCATCGTGCCGTGCTGACCCCCGCGGGACGCACCTTACTCGATGAAGGTCGGCGCCTGTTGATAGCGGCCCACGAGCTTGAATGTCAGGTCAAACGCATTGCCACCGGCTGGGAGACGTCACTGCGTATCGCCGCTGACACCTTAATTCCCGTATCAACCCTGCTGCCACTGGTGCAGGATTTTTTTCTACAGCAGAGCGCAGCAACATCAAATACCTCCACAGCTAGCGCTGACAAAACCGATGCAACAAACAGCTCGGCAAGAGGCACCCAAATCCAGTTACTCCAGGAAGTGCTCGGCGGCAGCTGGGATGCACTGGTCTCAGGTCGCGCCGACTTGGTGATCGGTGCCAGTGGTGAAGGCCCGGCGGGCGGTGGTTTCAGCAGCCTGCCCCTGGGCGATGTGGATATGGTGTTTGCCGTGGCCAGCAACCATCCGCTGGCACAAGCAGCGGAACCCGTCAGCAGCAGCGAAATCATGAAATACCGCGCGGTCGCGGTGGCCGACAGTTCGCGCGATTTAGCACCGCGCAGCGTTGGATTATTAACGGGTCAGCAGATCCTCACCGTGCCCGATATGCAAAGCAAGCTCGAAGCACAGATACAGGGGTTAGGCGTGGGCTATCTGCCACGGCACTGGATCAATACCGCCCTGGCCAAACAGCAGCTGGTCATCAAATCCGTACAGGGGGTGCTTAACTCACCCCGCCTCTATGTCGTTTGGCGCAGCGACAACTCCGGTAAGGCCTTGCAGTGGTTTGTACGGAAACTCAAAGATGACCGCTCAATTCAAGATCAACTTTTACAGAGCCGATAATAGTGTGTGAGCGATAAACCCACCCCACCGTCCATAACGTTAACGACGCAATTAACCGCGCAACTTGATCAGTTCGGTAAAGCACAACTTACCGAGGTTTCAACACGCGACCTGCGCGCCTCCACGGTGCACTTGATTCTGGCCACGGCTTTTTTTACCGGTGCGGCCATCGGCATGGCCAAACTTTCCGACACGCCCCGAAAGGTTTACCTGCGGGTATTGCGCATATTTCTGGAAAAGCGCTTCGGGCTCAACGCCGACCATGCGACGGGGCTGGTCGAATCCAATGCCCGCCTGTACAAACGCTTCGTCCTGATCGAACTTATTTACAATGCAGGCTGGCTGTCCGCCAGCGAATGGTGCAAGCACCCCGATACTCCGAACGATGAACTCAAACTACTGCTCACCAAATACAAAGACCTGAGCATGACCGGTCTCAACATCGAAGGCACTAAACAAAAAGCTACCGCACCGGCCGACATCGAACACAGTGTTGCCGTCGAAAAGCCATTGCTGGTCGCAACCACCCCCACCCGCTCACGACGTAACACCCTGTTGGTATTGCTCATAGTATTATTCGCCAGCATCGGCTATTTAGTTTTTTATACGGATCATCTTTCGTCGCTGCTTCCAGTATTGAAACCGGCATTACAGTCCGCACTGGAGTCACTCTTTCAATTCATCGAGCCTTATATCCAACCGCTAACCAACGCCATCTCGAATTTATAAAAACGCCTTGTTATTTCTCCAGCGTTATTCATCCAGCAACACTCAGTCTAGCAACAACAGATTCACATCTCCGCCCATCGCCGAGGTATTGGTGGTCAACACCCGTTCCGTGGCAAAGCGGTGCAAATAAAAACGCCCGCCGGCCTTCGGCCCGGTACCGGACAACCCCTCACCGCCAAACGGTTGCACACCCACGACCGCGCCCACCATGTCACGATTGACGTACAGATTACCGACGCGCACTCGCTGGTGAATCGTCTCAATAGTACTGGCAATACGTGAATGCACGCCCAGGGTCAGGCCATAGCCTGTGTTGTTAATATCGTCAATAATTTTATCAAGCTCGTCGGCGCCATAACGAATAACATGAAGTATGGGGCCAAACACTTCGCCTTTGAGTTGCGCCAAAGATTCAATTTCAAACACCGTTGGCGGCACGTAGTTACCTATCAATAAATCATCGCTAAGCTCGGCACCGGCCAGCAACATTACTGATGTCTTCATGTTTTCAATGTACGACATTAATGTGTGTTTAGCCTCGGCATCGATCACCGGACCCACATCGGTACTCCACAAACCGGGGTCACCGACCACCAGTTCCGCCATCGCCTCGCGCAATAAATCCACCACTCGTTCTGCAATATCATCCTGCACAAACAACACACGCAATGCCGAACAACGCTGCCCGGCACTGTTGAAAGCCGACTTCACCACATCCTCCACCACTTGTTCCGGCAGCGCCGAACTGTCCACCAGCATCACATTCTGGCCGCCGGTCTCGGCGATCAGCGGCACGATGGCACCCTCACGTTGCGCCAGGCGTTGCACAATGTTGCGAGCAGTATCGGTTGATCCGGTAAAGGCCACCCCGGCCAGCGCGGGATCACCCAACAAGCTTTCGCTTAACTCTGCGCTGGCACCCGGCAATACCTGAAGCACTTCCGTCGGCACACCAGCTTGATGAAACAACCGGGTCATGGCCAGCGCCGTGCGTGGCGTCAGCGCCGCAGGTTTCGCCACCACGGTATTGCCTGCGGCCAAGGCCGCGGCAATTTGGCCAGTAAAAATCGCCAACGGAAAATTCCAAGGACTGATGCAAACGAACACCCCGCGACCGTGCAGGCTGTGTTCGTTGGATTCCCCCGACGGGCCGGAAAGTGACAACGCATGAGAAAAGTCGAGCCGCGCCCGCTGCGCGTAATAACGACAAAAGTCCACGGCCTCGCGCACCTCGTCCAGGGCATCCACCACACAGCGCCCCCCTTCGCGCACGATATGCTGCACAACATCATCACGAGCAGATTCCAATAACTCGGCAGCACGCTCCAGGATGTTGGCTCGATCCTCGGCTGGACGGCGCTGCCAATCGTCGAAGGCATTGTGCGTAATCTTCATCGCCTGCTGAACATGTGCGGCACTAGAAGGTGCAATTGAAGTTATGCTTTGCGCTTCCAGCGAACTCACATTCGCAGCGGAAAACAGTTCGCCGTAACGAGCCATCACCACCGCATCATGCACATTGACGCCCTGCGAATTACGGCGCTCATCCCCAAATATATCTTTCGGCAGAGGGATTTTCGGGTGCGGCACGCCCTGCGTCGCTGTCGCCACAACGATGGGATCGGCAATCGCCTTTTCAACCGACTCGCGTCCGCTGAGCTGGTTCACAAACGAGGTATTTGAACCATTTTCCAACAGCCGTCTAACCAGATAAGGCAGTAGTTCCTTGTGGCCACCCACTGGGGCATAAATTCGGCAGGGGATTTTTTCCAACGCCTGTTGCGACTGACTCCTGGCCATCACGGGTTCATCAAACAGGCCACCGCCCATGCCATGCAGACGCTGGAACTCAAATAGGTTTTTTTTATTTACCATACCCGCCAGCATTGTTATCGCCGCCACGGTGTGCGCATTATGGGTGGCAAACTGCGAATAGATAACCTCACCCGCAGCCAGCATGCGGCGTGCGCAAGCCAGGTAAGCCACATCAGTGTGCGCCTTGCGGGTGTACACCGGATAACCCACCAGGCCCTCCTGTTGCGCGCGTTTTATTTCACTGTCCCAATAGGCACCTTTAACCAAACGCAACATGATGCGACGCTGGTTCGTTTGCGCCAACGACAGCAGCCAATCAATCACCGCCGGGGCACGTTTTTGGTAGGCCTGCACTGCCAGCCCCAAACCCTTCCAACCGGCAAACACGGGTGCCGTCAGCAATGACTCGAAGACTTCCAGGGTTAACGACAGGCGCTCCGACTCTTCGGCATCCAGGGTAAAACCAATACCTGCCGCCATCGCGGCCTCGGCCAGGGAATGCACCCGCGGCAGCAGCTCCCGCAATATCCGTTGGCGCTGCGCCATTTCAAAACGGGGATGCAAGGCCGACAGCTTCACCGAGATTCCCGGCGCCTCAATCACTAATGGCCACGGCCCGGCCCTGGCCAAATGAGCAATGGCCTGTTGATAACGCTCAAAATAGCGCTCGCTGTCGGAGCGCCCCAGCGCCGCTTCGCCCAGCATGTCGAAAGAATAACGACAATTGGGGAATTCGTGCTGACTGCGGGTCAAGGCCTGCTCGATATCCTGCCCCATCACAAACTGCTGGCCGATAATGCGCATCGCCTCTTTCAGGGCCAATCGCAGCACCGGCTCACTGCTGCGGCTGAGCAATCGTTTCAGCAAGCTGGGGACATCGCTACTCAATCCGGCATCCAGATTGACCAGCCGCCCCGTCAACATTAGCCCCCAGGTGCCGGCATTCACCAACAGCGAATCACTGTGCCCGAGATGCGCCTGCCAATCGGCTGATCCCAGTTTGTCGCGAATCAGTCTGTCGGCCGTACCGGCATCGGGAATGCGCACCAGAGCCTCGGCCAGGCACATCAATATCACACCCTCCTGCGAGGAAAGGTCGTACTCCTGCAAAAAGGCCTCCAGGCCACCGTGCTGATTGCGCCAGCGTTGAATTTGCTCCAGCAGGCGGCTGGCCTGACGATGAATCTGCTGCCGCTGGTGTGCATCAAACCCCACTGCCGCCGTGTCGCCGCCCACCTCAGCCAGCAAAACGCGCAGCGCAGTTTGCTCATCGCCGAGGTAGGCGTGGTTAATCGCGGCCCAGCGCTGCGAACGGTGAAGGTGCCTGCTCATCCTTCTTGCTTAGCACATATTGACAAAAAAAGGGAAACCGCCGAGCGATCTAACTTAAGGAACCTCTGATCTATTCACGAATGTCTTGACCCCTCAAATGATAATGATTATCATTTGCTTCAGTTAATGGCTGCTAAATAGGAATCACACCATGTGGAACATGATCACCCGCTTGCCGAAATCCCCGGCCATGAGAACAGGAATTTTATCCCTGCTCATTTTATGGTTGGCAGGACTGAGCTTTGCGGCCTCGGCCTCCGACGATGACGCGACGGATCACTCGCAAAAAACCCTGGAAAAATTACTGAAGGTGATGCCCAGCGCATCGGTAGTTATGTTGCAAATGGGCGAGCGCTATAAAAACCTCTACTGGGCCGCCAAGCTGGGGCAGTGGGAATTTGCCGAATACCAGACCGAGGAGATGGAAGAGTTGATCCGTACCCTCATCATCACCCGCCCGGCGCGCGCCAAAACCGCGAACGCATTTCTGCACGCGGTTTTTCCGATGATTTCCGAGGCTGCCGCCGACCGCGACTGGCCCCGTTTCGAACGGGCCTTCGGCGAGCTGCGCGACCAGTGCATGGCCTGTCATGCCAAAAACGATCACGCTTTCGTCACTTTGCCGATTCCCAAATCCGCCAACAGCCCCGTACTGAATATGCAGTGAATCTCTTTCACAAGCCATATTTAATATCAACCCCAAAGGTAAAAAGTCCCATGAAAACAAGCATCCCCGCAGCCCTCAAACCGGCCAGCCTGGCCCTGCTGATCACCGCTGCTCTATCCGCCAACGCCCTGGCCGCCAGCAGCCCGGAACTAAAAGCCATCCAGAGTGAAATCGACTCGCTCAAGGAAAAACTCGAACTCACTCTCGACATGCTGGAAAGTCAGACCGGCCAAGGCGGTCAGAGCGGTGGTCACGGCAGTTCCGGCAAGACCACGATTGGCAGCTATGGCGAGCTACATTATAAAAATCTCGACAATCAGTACACCGGGCAGGACAGTAAAGGCGACAAGAATGAAATCGACTTCCACCGTTTCATCATCTTTCTGGGCCACGAATTCGACGACAATATTCGCTTTTTCGCCGAACTGGAAGTCGAGCACTCCCAGGCTGGCGAGGGCAAAACCGGTGGTGAAGTGGCCATGGAGCAGGCCTATCTGGAATTTGATTTAAGTCCCAAACTGGTGAGCCGCGCCGGTATTTTCCTGATACCCGCCGGCATCATCAACGAGACCCACGAGCCGCCCACCTTTTACGGCGTGGAGCGCAACCCGGTGGAAAAATTCATCATCCCCACCACCTGGCGTGAAGGCGGTGTCAGCCTCGCCGGTCAACTGCGTCCCGGGCTGAGTTTTGATCTGGCCCTACACTCTGGACTGGAGACCAGACTTCTCGCTGGCACTAAATCCATCAACTACGCGGTACGCAAGGGCAGAAACGCGGTACGCAACGCCACCGCCACGGATCCCGCCGTCACCGCACGCCTCAAGTGGACCGGCATGGCCGGACTGGAAATCGCCGCCACCGTGCAGCACCAAACCGACCTTACCCAGGGTACTGACGACTCCACCACCCTGAGCGCCGGCAGCGCCACTCTGCTGGAAACCCATGTCATCTGGCAGAAAGGCCCCGTGGGTCTGCGTGCCCTGTACGCCACTTGGGATCTCAGCGGCAGTGGCCCGGCCTCCGTGGGCGCCGATGAGCAGAGCGGCTGGTATATTGAACCCGCCTATAAGCTCAACCCTAAACTCGGGGTGTTTGCGCGCTACAATCAATGGGATAATCAGGCCGGTGACAACAGCATCGACAGCGAATACACCCAAACCACTCTCGGCGTCAGCTACTGGCCGCACGCCAATGTGGTCGTCAAGGCGGATTACCAGAATCAGGATACGCCTGCGGGCAAGAACGAATATGATGGCATCAACCTCGGCATCGGGTATCATTTCTAACGACAAACCATGCCCGTTCGTGGTGCGTTAATTCTGGGCCTGGGCCTGCTGGTGATCAGTTCAATGGCCATCACCACGGACACAGAGGCACGCGGCGTCTATCAGACGCCGCGTGCTTTCGTGTCTGAGGTATTTGCCGGTGATCCCCCCAAGCCGAAAGTGCTGTGGATCACCAAAAAACTGCGTCCTGCGGTGCGCGAGATCATGGGCCACAATCTCAATCGCCTGCGTCTGCGCTACTGGCAACGTGATGATCGTAGCGCCTGGGTGCTGGAGGAGATCGGCAAGGAAAGCCCCATCACCGTCGGCTTGGTGGTGCGTCGCGGCAGCGAAAACAGCAACAGTCGATTGGAAAGTATCCGCGTACTGGAATACCGCGAAAGCCGCGGCGACGAGGTGCGGCACGCGTTTTTCCGCGACCAGTTCACGGGTGCCACGCTCACCGCAGAGCGGCAACTGGATCGCCCCATCGACGGCATTTCCGGGGCCACCTTATCGGTACGGGCGCTGACCAAATTGGCGCGGCTGGCACTATTTTTGAGTCAAGAAATTGATGAATCACCGTAGGATGAATAAATAGCAAGTCACGAGAGACGAGTAACGAGGAAAAATTGCGCCGCTTTCCCTGGCAAGCAGAACCTCGCCCTCGTCATTTTTTCAAAAGGCATGACATGAATTCAACATCCCATCCTCCCCCCCCCCCCCCCGGGGGCCCCCCCACCATCCCCCCCCCCGGGGGGGCGGTGGAGCCGGGGGTCACCCGGCGGAGCAC
>CAYNYJ010000084.1:0-13227 GCA_964401355.1 uncultured Ectothiorhodospiraceae bacterium
CTGCTGGTCGCGTTGCCGCAGCAATTGCAAACGACAGTCTTCCGGCCAAGCGATAAAGCGAAAAGGCCCGCTGCCGATGGGCTGTTGGTTAAAAGGAGGTTGTGCGGCGATTTTCTGCTTGGGCAAAATGCCAATCACCAAATAACCGGGGAACAATAAATCGGCCTTGCTGAGATGGAAGTCGATGGTGTTGTCATCGGGGGTGTCGATACGCTGAATCATCGATAAGGTGGCGCGATGCGGCGAGCCATTGTCCGGATTCAGTACGGCCTCATAGGTGGCTTTTACATCTTGCGCGGTGAGGCGACGGCCATCGTGGAATACACGACCATCTTCAACTTCGTGCAGGCGAAAACGATAATGGGTGGGCGTGATTTTCTGCCAGCGGGCAATTCCGGGCACCGGCAATTGCTGCTCATCAAACTCCACCAGCCGTGCGTACAACAAACGATTGATGCGACTGGAAGTGGCGTCAGTGGCAAAGCGCGGATCCAATGTGACCGGCGCGCTAGCGAGGCCGATGCGCAGGGTGTTGTCCGGCGTGGGGGCACAGGCCACTACAAATAACAGCAGGCTCAGTAAAAAAATGCGCGGCACGTTACGCTTTTGTCTCGTTAACATTTCCTCCTCATTCCGGCGTTTATGCCCTAAAAGGTAAATACCATAATCCAGTGATTTCGACAACTTTCTGGATACCGGATGATCCTGCCCTATGGGTGTAAGTCCAGCATGACGACAAGGTGTTAGTGAGGCAGCGGTGAACAAATGACTAATTTTATTTCCAATCTTACTCACCGCTGTCCCGTTAACTTTATTTCCGTCATTCCAGCGAATGCCGGAATCTAGAATGTCGTTGAAATCACTGGATTCCGGCCGTCGCCGGAATGACGGAGGAGGAGCATTGATTTTCATGTCTCTATTGTCGCGAAATATCACGAAGCAATGAAATAGCGATGTGTTTTGCCACTTAAACAACGTTGCATATCAAGTTAACGGGACAACACTGCATCTTACTTCCAGTTTTTGAAGGGGTGTTTGACCAAACAAACATTGTAATAACGTGGGTCATCGGAGACTTCGTCGCCCAACCACGCGGGCCGTTCGAAAACTTCATCCTCAGCCGACAATTCAATTTCGGCCACCACCAGCCCCTGATTATCGCCCGCGAAGACGTCAATTTCCCATGTGTGCGAACCATGCCGCACATGGTACCGGGTTTTCTCGATGAGCGGGCCATTGGCCAGGGTATCGAGTAACTCATTAGCATCGGCCAGCGGGATGGGATATTCGTATTCCTGACGGGTAATGCCCAGGGTGGCGCTCTTGATGTTGAGGTTGGCCTGCTCGCCCGCGATACGCACCCGCACGGAAGATTTTTCGGTAGCGGCCAGATAACCCTGGCGCATCACCACGCCGGCATCGACTTGCGCACGCCAGTCATCATTGGCTAACAGGAATTTGCGTTCTATTTCAGTAGGCACTTTTATTGCGGTTCCTTTTACTCCCTCTCCCAAAACTGGGAGAGGGCTGGGGTGAGGGTTCATGAGGCTGCCTCGGTGCATCTCACCCCTCGCCTAAGAGCGCCTACTTTTGGCATCCCAACCTTCTCCCCTCAGGGGAGAAGGAGCAGTAATGTGAATCGACTAAAGTTCGTGGGTGTTTATAACGAGATTCAAAGAAAAGCTGCAGACGTCTTTTCCTTGAATCTCGTCCCTAGCCACTAATCCGGCAGCACCACCGTGGTGGTTTCAAAACCTCGCGTTGCCTCATCCACCATGGCAAATTCGTGATCGCCGACCCTCATCACCTCGCCGTGTTTCAGCATGTGACGTTTGATCGCTTTGCCATTGACGGTGGTGCCATTGGTGCTGCCCTGATCTTCGATGCGCACATCCAACAGGCCCTCCATATAAACACTGGCGCTCACATTCACCACCACATGTTTGCCGCTGACGGTTTCATCATCCAGACGGATATCACACTCGGGTCGACGCCCGATGAGCCAACTGCCGACTTCCAGATTGATCTCTTCCAGAAATTGGCCGTCACGGGTATGAACAAGTTTAGGCATGATTTAACACCTCAAAATAACAACATTTAAAAACATTATGACGCGATCCCGCAGATTCAATCAACGTGAGCCACCCAGCGCCATCAGCACCACCGAGATATTGTCACGGCCACCCTGCTGGTTAGCGAGATCGATTAAACGTTGCGCGGCCGGGGCCCAGTTGCCTGCCGTCGTCAGCAAAGTCTCTTCAATGACGTGGTCATTCACCAGGTCCGTGAGCCCGTCGGAACACAATAGGAAAACATCCCCTGGCCGGGCCTCGAATTCCTGCACTTCGGCCACTACTTTTTCACGGATACCCACGGCCTTGGTGATGACGTGACTGTACGGATTATCGGCGACTTCATCGGCCGATATCACCCCTTTTTCGAGCAGCTCACGCACCAGGGAATGGTCGGCGGTCATCGCTTCCAAGGTTTGTCCACGCAGCCGATACACCCGCGAATCACCGACATGCGCCACCACCACCTTGTCACTGTACATCAGCACCAAGACCAGGGTGGTGCCCATGCCTTTGCGCTCAGGATTGGCGGCGGCCTCGGTAAAAATCGCCGCATTGGCCTTACCCACAGCACGCCGCACCAGAGTGGCGTGTTTGCTCACGCCCTTGTTCGCGGTCAGGCGCAGGGGTTTCTGTAGGGTCGGTAGTAGGTTGGCGGTCAATTGTTCGATGCACAGGCGACTGGCGACGTCACCGGCATTGTGGCCGCCCATGCCGTCGGCCAGCAGAGCCAGGCCACATTCCTCGTCCCAGGCAATGGCGTCTTCATTGTGGCTGCGGGCGCGACCGGTGTCGGTCAACCCTCGAATGTAGACCCTGAATTTTGGGCCTGTCCATTTTGGCGGATTCTGTAAGGTATTCCCTGGCGTGTTCATTGGCATAAAGCGATCACCTCATTCCCTATTGTTCGGCACAGCGTCTGATGGCTTCGGCCATGGCCTGGCCGTTGGCATAACGTTTGTCCCGCTGTTTTTCCAGTGCCTTGTTAATGAGACGTGTCAGACAAGTTGGCAGTTCCGGTCGCAATTTGCGTATCCCCTTGGGTTTTTCATGGGTAATGTGATACATCAAGCTGGTCAGTGAGTCACCCTCAAACGGCAAACGGCCGGTAAACAATTGATACAAGGTCACCCCCAGTGAAAACAGGTCGGAGCGACCATCAACCTTTTTACCGGCAATCTGTTCCGGCGACATGTAAAACGGACTGCCCAGCACCGTGCCGGTTTTTGTCTTGCTATTGTCCGTTAGGCAGGCGATGCCAAAGTCCGTGACCTTGAGCTGGCCTTTGTCGGCATCAAAAATAATGTTGCCGGGTTTGACGTCGCGATGCACCACCTTTTGCTGATAGGCATAATCCAGCGCCTCCGCCACCTGAATGCCGATGGCAAACACCTGCTCGATGGGCAGCAGCGTATCGGCACTAATGTGCTGATCCAGACTGACGCCGGTGATGTAATCCATCGCAATATAGGCCAGATCATGCTCTTCGCCCACATCATAAATAGTGACGATGTTGGGATGATTGAGCCGCCCGGCGGTTTCCGCCTCCTGAAAAAAGCGTCGCCGTACTTCGTCCAGTTGCTCGCTCTCGAATTCTTCGGTTAGCGCCAGGGTTTTGATCGCCACGGTACGACTGATGCGCGGATCACGCCCCAGGTACACCGTGCCCATGGCACCACGCCCCAGCTCGCGTTCAATCTCATAGCGACCCAACACCGGGCGCGCAACATTGGGATCATCCACCACCAGTTTGGTGGCCGCATACGACACCGTGGTCGCCGCCAGAGACGTCGCCAACGATGCTTCAGGCAAGCGTTGATGACGCGCCCGGCGTTCGCGAATATCGCGGAAATTTTCGTCCTGCGCGGCGATGCGATCATAGGCTGCCAGAGCTTTGCTGAATTGGCGTCGCCGTTCGAAATCCAGCCCCAGGTGATACAGGGCTTCCTGCCATTGTGTACTGACGGCACAAGCACCCAGGCGTTCAAGAGCCTGGTCCAACTGCCCCTGGCTGCGCAAATTGACCGACAATTCCACCAGTGCCGCATCCCTTTCTGCACGCAGCCCCGCATGGTGACGGCTCACCCAGTGATGCAGCCACAGCAGACTCTGCCCCGACAATAACAACAGCACCGGAAGCGCCAGCGGCAGCCAGGTGTTATGCACAATCATCAGCAACAAGCTGCCATTGAGCATCGCAAAACCCAGGCCGATGGCCACCGCCAAGCCAAGACTGCCCCGCAAACGCATCGGCAATAACATTAAGTAGAGGATAATTAAAATCACTGCTCCACGCTGCACCCCTAACGACCAGTAGGGGACATTGACAAGAGACTCGCTGATAATGGCATTCACCACCTGCGCCGACCATTGCAGTCCGCTACGAGCAAACCCTCCGGGCACTTGAACCGGCTGCGCCAGCGGGCCAGTCGCCAGCCCCACCAGCACCGTTTTTCCGCGTAGCGGTTTATGCTGATTCACAGATGCATCCGTTAACAGCTGTTGCGCGGACATGACTATCACCGGCTGTGAGGCATCGCGCAGCCGGGGATAAACTCGCAGCCCGGCATCCGAGGCAATCCAGGCCGTGCCCAATGTCACACCCTGGCCCGGATGTACGGTGATGCTGTCCACCGGCACCCCCAGAGCGCGTGCCGCGAGCAGCAACTCGAAGCTGGGCAAAAACGAATCCTTTGCCCCCTGCGTATCGCGCAGAACCAATGCTGCAGCGGCGCGCAAACGTGAGTGATCGGCGGCGAACAATGCGCTACTCACCGCCGCCGAGAATGTCGGCAGGGATGTGGATACCAAGGGTGTCGCCTCGAACACCTCAAGTAATTTTGGGGATGATGCGGCAGATAACTCCGGTGGCAACAACAGAGGCAACAACAATGCCAGAACATTCTCGGGGGTTTCCACCGTCAGAGCACTCATCGATTCCGACCGGGACGGTGATGCCAACACGACATTCGGCACTGCCTGCAAGGCTGCGCGCAGGCTGGCATCGGGATCAAGCTGCTGCAAAATGGCGGCGTCTTTGGGCGAATCCAGGCGTTGCCGCAAACGCGCCAATGCCTGCGCATCAATGCGGGTCTGCACGCTATCCAGCGGCACCGTCAGGCCCACCGCGGCGACCTTGGCATCGTGCAAATACTGCAATACATCGGCAAGTTGCTGGTGAGAAAAGGTCGTGCGGGAAAAGTCGCTACCGGCCTGGGCCTGGGCCTGGGCCTGCTCTTGCCCCAGGGTCACCACCACGGTGCGATCCGCTTCCTCCACCGTCGGTGTCAAGCTCGCCATGCGGATGTACAGCGCGTATTCCAATTGCTGCGAACCCGGCATAAAACTCCAGGCCAGCAGACTCAGGCCCAACAGCAGAATCCACCAGCGGTGCTTGCTGAACAAGGACATCAAAAAACGGTTTTCGCTGTTTGAGTCACTCTTTGCATCGCTGTTTGTGTCACGTAAGCGCACCCTGTTCATTAATCCATTAACGCATCGGCAGCATATCAGAGCACGGCCCCAAAAAGCGGAACCCGCACACGCTTCACATCGACCGGCGGACGCTCCCGCTTGAGAGCAACTTCTGGCCCGACCTCAGGTCTGCCCCCCTCGCCCTGCGCCAGAGGCAGAGACAGAGGCATCCACCTTCATCAACAGCCAGCCACCCAACAAAAACAAGACGATAATCGATAGCATGCCCCAACGATGACTGCCACTGGCAAGGCTCACCACGCCGACCATCAACGGCCCCAGCATCGCGGCAAATTTACCCAGCATATTGTAGAAACCAAAAAATTCGGCCGAGCGGTCAGCGGGAATCAGGCGTGCGTAATACGAACGACTCAGCGCCTGCACTCCGCCCTGCACCAGGCCGATGGTCACCGCCAGCGCATAAAATTCCGCACTACTGTCCATGAAAAATGCACCCAGCGTCGCCAGCACATACACCACCAGCGCCAGCAAGATGCCGCGCTTGGCACCTTCGCCGTTCGCGCCCAAACGCTGCGCCAAAAATCCGAAGGCAATGGTCGATGGCAGGCCCACAAACTGGGTGATTAACAAGGCCGTGATCAAATCATTCTGGTGCAAACCAATAGACAAACCATAATCCACCGCCATGCGCACGATGGTGTCCACCCCGTCGATGTACAACCAATAGGCGACCAGAAACAACACCACCATGGGCATTTGTCGCAAATGATGAATGGTTTCGACTAACTGCCGGTAGCCTGCACGGGCCACGGCCCAACCGTTAATGGTTTGCTTGGCCGGCGCTTCCTTCACCCACAAAAACAAGGGCAGAGAAAACACCGCCCACCAGATTGCCACAGTGATGAATGACAGACGCACCGCCTCGCTGGCCGACGCCAAACCAAAACTTTCGGGAGACAACGTCATCGCGACATTCACACCGAACAACAGGCCCCCGCCCAAATATCCCAGCGCATAACCCAGCGCCGAAATAAAATCCCACTGGTCTTTTTTGGCAACGGTTAGCAACAGGGAATCATAAAAAATGTTCGCGCCCATGAAGCCAATAGTGGCGGTGATGAACAACACCAGTGCCGCCAACCATTGCCCCTCCCCCACACCGTAAAGCGCGGCGGTGGCCACTATGCCGGTGGCGGCAAACAACAGCAAAAGCCGTCGGCGCAAGCCGCCGCAATCAGCGATAGCGCCTAACAAAGGCGCGGCAACCACAATCACCAGACTCGCCAGGGCATTGGCCACCCCAAGCTGAAAGGTGCTCTCGGTGCTGGCCACGCCTGCACTCCAGTATTGTTTAAAAAATATCGGAAAAAAGCCCGCCATCACCGTCGTCGCGAAAGCAGAATTGGCCCAGTCGTACAGGGCCCAGGCGATGATGGGTTTATTTAAGGAAGAATGTTTCATCAGTGCTGTCTCGATAACGTAAGCCTGGTTCTTCCGCGGCTGGTAACGTACTTGAAATATAAGGTGTGCGGCGATATTGAAGACATGAATATCGGTAACATCTCCCCGTCATTCCGGCGCAGGCCGGAATCCAGTGGTTTCAACAACGGACTGGATACCGGCCTGCGCCGGTATGACGATGAGAAATTAACGAGACAGCGCTGATGCTTCATGGAGTGACATCAATTCAATTTGCCCGCAATAAACGCCGTCGTCCACGCCGCTTGAAAATTAAAGCCGCCGGTAATGCCATCGATGTCCAGTAATTCTCCGGCAAAATACAGGTTTTCACAGACCTTACTTTGCAGGGTTTTCATATCGACGCTGTCCAGGCTCACGCCCCCGCAAGTCACGAATTCCTCTTTAAAGGTGGTTTTTCCTTTCACCGAATAAACATCATTGCTCAACACGCCCACCAGTTTATTCAGCCCCTTCTTGCCCAGTTCACTCCACTTTTTCTGTGCAGGCAAGTCGCTTTTTTCCAACAGGTAACGCCACAGTCGGTCAGGCACAGAATAGGGTCGAATACTGGATAATATTTTTCGCGGACTTGAATCAATAATGTTTTTCAGGTCATCCATCACCGCATCGTGATTCTGTACACTCACCCAATTAACCTGAACCTTGAATTCATAGGCGCGTTCACTCAGCAACCGCGCACCAAAAGCCGACAGTTTTAAAATTGCCGGCCCGCTCATACCCCAATGGGTAATCAACAAGGGCCCCTCCGCTTTCAATTTTGTTCCCTGGATATTCACCAACGCCTTTTCCACCACGATGCCCATTAACTCAGTCACCGGCTCGGCGGGCATATTGAAGGTGAATAAAGAAGGCACAGGGTCTTCGATCTTATGGCCCAAATGCTCAAGCCACTCCAGCCCTTTTCGTTTCGGAGAACCACCGCTGGTCACAATAACCTTATCAAAGGTTTTTGATGGAATGCCTTTTTTAGTAAAGCTCAATTCCAGTTTTCCGCCAGCCGATTGAATGCCCGACACCCCCATCCCCGTTTCAATGTTAATCCGACACCGTTTTGCCTGTTTCAGAAAACAATCAATAATGCTTTGAGAATTCTGGGACACCGGAAACACACAGCCATCGTCTTGAGTCACCAAAGGCACGCCCCGAGATTCAAACCACTGCATCGCCTGTTTATTATCAAACACCCGAAAGGCTTTCTTTAATGCCTTGCCACCGCGAGGATAAGCGCCAACCAGTTCTTTTATAGAATCACAGCCATTGGTGACATTACAGCGCCCACCCCCCGACACCCTAACCTTGGCCAGAAGTTTTTTGGATTTTTCAAAAAGGGTAACAGTGGCATTAGGGTGATTTTCTTTTACGGTAATCGCCGAAAAGAAACCGGCCGCGCCACCGCCGATGATTGCGATCTGCATATTGATGGGCCTTAAAGTGAGACTTAAAGGGCCTTAAAGAGGCTAGGCTCGTCTTAAAGTGAGCTTCCCCCAACAAAACGGACGATTTAATTGGGGGAAGCTCAAAGCCCTTTAAATATGATCCAGCAGCACCGTTGGGCTAAAAAAGAAAGAATTAGATGCCTGAAATGATGAAGTCTACCGCATCAATAAATTGAGTTCGGTGGCTCGAAATATTTGTCACTGCTTCGCCTAATAAATGCCTGTCAATTCCTGCCAGTTGTTGTGTTATTGCGACATACTGATTTCCTTCGATATCAATGATTGGGCATAGTTTTGTCATGATTTGGTTTTTAACTATTGAGTACTCTCCGAGCGGAATGACAACTGTTGTGTGAATTTCTTCCAGCAGATCAGACTGAATATCGAGTAAGTAGGGAAAGGTTTTTTTCGTTTTCGGATTTTTATTGATGTAAACGGTAAATTGGCTCATTAGAAATTCCGTATGCCATTGCTGAATATATTTTCGTCCTCAATAAATTCGTTGTAGGCTTGAATAGCTTCGGCATTTTCCTGTAACCACAGCTCCCGCTGTTTGAGTTTGAGTTGATTGGCAAGGGCAATTTCAAAAATTGCAGACAGGTTAATGTTCTGCTTACGTGCTTTTGCGAGTAAGTCACTGTTAACGGAGAGGTTGGCCGGTTTTTTGGGGGCTTGCAGATCGTACGTTTTCATTGAGAAATCCTTTGTATTCTATGCGCATAGTATATGCGCATAGAAAGGAGGTATCAAGCAGGGTTAAAGGCAGGGTTAAAGGGGCCAGGCTCGAATTTATATCAACAATAGCTATAGCATCCCCGCCGGTTTCGCCACAGGTTTTCTTGGTCTGCGGCCTCGGGTTCCGGTGGAGTCAGCAGTAAATGCACATGGTTAGTCATCAGCACATAGGCATGCAACTGACAGCCGGTGGTCTTAAGCGCCTCGCCGAGCCAATGGCGATAAGCCGTGTAATCATTAATCGCCGAAAAAACAGGCCTCGCAATTATGTCCCCGCTGCACGATGTGCGGTGGCATACCAGCAAGATGGATGCGAGGTCGACGAGGCATGATCGGGACGATAACACGTTAATTCGAGCCTGGCCCCTTTTAACCGCTCTAAGGTCTTTGTCCCACACAAGATTCTGGAATTTCTTTCTCGCCTTTCATGTAAGCCAATGTCGTTAATATTTCACGTTTAGTTGTTCCATCATTTACATGATCATCATCACATAAGTGCTGCACTTGCCAAATCGCATACCAAAAAGATTTTTCAAACTCTTCTTCAGCAGGAAGTCTATCCGATGAAGAGTTTGTAAAATGATCAATCACATCCCAAGCGAAGGACTGTAACTCATCATTGGAAGCTTCGCCTTTAATGAAATCAGTTAACAATACCTGCAACTCTTCAGATTTTACTTTTAAATCCATTATTAACCACCCTTTAAAAAGAAAGGCCTATCTTTATAATAATTTGTAGGCAGACCACGCTTCCTAATATCAATATGAGGCTTCCCACCCCGATGTAACGAATCCTGGTGTAAGTTATAAGTTCGCTTCGTATCTTTATTGAAAAATGACTTGTTGTTATTACCTCCTCCCCTCGGAGGTCCAAACTTTTTAGTAAGAGCTTTCTCTACTTCAGAAGAAGTTTTATTTTCAAAGAATTTTTTTGGCGTCACCAAACCCTTACTTTTTGTAAACGTCCATGCTTTCCACGCCTTATGAGCAATGGAAACAACAGCAGCCCAACAAGCAGGGATTAGCCCACATGCCACCTGAGGATGCAGAGAAGCAGGCGCAAGCGCAAATGGATTCCTTTCAAAACCTTCAATAGAGAATGCAGCTTCAGTCTGATCATCAATGGCAGCAGCACCAGCCTCGACCGCGTTATCCGTGACATAAAAAGATTCATACGGATTCCGTGGTATCTCGTCACTTGAGATACCCATATCATTGTTACCGCCTGAACCTGCCTCCGGCCCATCCTCACTATCATACGACGAACCAGACCCACCAAAATCATTAGAGTACTGAATACCATTTGCTGCAGTTTCCTCTTTAATTGCACAGGTTGCCCCAAGGTCACATAAGCCATCTCCTATTGCATATAGCCCAGCACTCATAAGCACTCCACCACAGGCACTACCGCAAGCATACTCTCCGACAATAAGGCCTATACCAACGCCAATTTTGATTAATGCGCCAAGTTCAGTACTATTGTCACGAATAAAATCTCCCGCACCATCTGCAATTCCACGCAACCCATCACCAGCCCGATCAAAAACCGTCCTAAACCCCGTCGGATCAATAAACGACAACGGATTATTCAGCACATAGCTATAACGGTTCAAACTTTGGCTGTAGTACGGGAACTGAATGAACGGATCAGCACTGACGAAACGACCCAAGTCTGGATCATAAACACGCCCATTCATATGAATAAGCCCCACTTCTGCCAGCATTTCGTGGCCGGTGAATCCGCGCGGCGATACACTGGAAATGAGTTGCGCTATCGCGCCATCATCCCAGCTTGCGGTACGGTACTTGCCGAACGGGTCGTAGCTGTGACGTTCTTTAACGACACCGCTGCTGTTGGTGATGACATCCGTGGAACCGATGTGGTCTGTGTGCACGTAATCAGTTTCTTGTGTGCCATTGCTGCGGCGGGTGTCGATAGCGACCATCGCGCCACCGGCAAAGATGTAATTTTTGTATTCCACGACACCATTGGGTTTGGTGAGCCGTTCAAATAATTTTCCGATGTTGTATTGAGTGGACGTACCCTCCGACGTAGTAGTGACCTTCTTGTACCGCGAGCTATCTGGGCCATAGGTAAAGCGGATGCTGGCCCCGGCCTGGCTGATGTAGCTGGGTTTGTTGAAGGTGGTGTAATCCACTGTGCGGCCACGGCCGGTGACCATGTTGCCGTTGGCGTCGTAACTCAACGCCGCGCCACCAATGCTACTGACGGCATGGGGGCCAGCACCGTTAGTGCCGTCGTAGGCATAGGTGCCCACGCCGGTTTTGTTGATGATGTTGCCCAGGCTGTCGTAGCCTATGGATTGATAGGCACCACCGTTGCGGGTCACCGTTTCCAGTCGATTCAAGTCATCGTAATAGAAGGCTTCGGTAACACCGGTGCTGACCAATATTTGATTGTTGTCGGTGCGGTATTCCAGATTGCCCAAACTGTCGAAGCCATATTGCAGGTCTTGAATGTTGTTGTTGCCACCGGTGCTAATGGATTTCAGGCGGCCCGTCGATGGCTCAAACCCTCGGAGGGTGGAGAGACCGTTGCCTAGCGCTTCCCAGGTCACTTCACCATCGGCATTGGCGATAACGGCCGTCCAATAAGCGAAGGGGGTTGCCGAAGTATCATGGCCATCCACCACTTGGGACAGGTTGCCCAGGCTGTCGTAAACGTTACGTGTTTTGGCCCGGCCAAGCGTACCTGACCGCGGATAAGTGACGTTACGCATCCGGCTGCTGTTGGGGTAGTAGTCGGTATCTACGTCGTATTGCGTGCCATCCAATAGAGTGGTGATCGCACTGATTCGACCCAGAGTGTCATAACGATACGTTTCGCTGTAACTATCCGACGAACGTGACACGCTTTTTATTTGCCCCACACTGCGATTGGCCGATGCGTCGGTAATTTTGTAGTAGGCCCAATAACTCGTTTGGCCTAGTGACTGATCCGTACGAGTGGTTTGACGGTTGAGCGTATCGTAGGCCATCACAAAACTTTGTGACTTGGCGTCAGACTGTTTACGCAGGTTACCGATGGCATCGTACTCGTACTGCCAGTTACCCAGGTCTGGATCATTCATGGATTTTTTACGCCCACGCACGTCGTACACCATGGTGATTGGGTTGTTGGCCGAATCGGTAGTGACCTTGGGATTGCCAAACGGGGTGTAGATATACGTGGTGTCGTTGAACTGAGCGTCGGTCGCCTTGACCACCTGACCCTGTGGATTTTTGGTTTGGCTGGAGGTGAGTTCAACAAAGCCATTGGTGCCGATACGTTGTCGGGTAATGGAGGTGGTTAGGCCTGCATAGGTTGTCGTGGTAATGCTGCTATCCGGTGCTGTGATCGTTTTGACGCGATTCAGCTCATCAAAGGAGCGCACCGTCCAGTAGCGGGTAGCACTGCCCAAAAGATAATTGCGAGACACACGCTCCACCCGCATGCGGGCATCGTAGACGGTGTCTTTGCCGATGGTGGTGTTGTTAAAGCCGTTCGTGACACTACGCACTTCACGACCCAGTTTGTCATAAAACACAGTGAATGGCGCTTCGCCCGTGGATTCCACGCGTTGGTAATAGACCTCCCCTGTCTCGCAGGCAATCAACGAAGCCGCATCACACCAATAGCGTTCCCACGTAGTTTGGGTGCCATCAATACGGCTTACCAGATTTTTGCGACCAAAGGTATTGTAACCAAAAATAGTCGCCCGATTATAGGTTTTATCATCCGGCCCCGCGACGGAAATTAACTTTCCCCAGCGGGCATCGTAGATGCGTTTTTCCGCTTCACCCAGATGATTGGTGACTGTAACTAACGGAAATGCTGGATCGGTGTACTCATGCGTCGTGGTTGTGAAACGTGTTGCAATCTTGTTTTTCGCAGACGCAGCACCACTTACGGTAACTTTGTTTTTATGGCCAAAGGAGTCATAAGTGTACTCGGTTTTGAGATACACGCTATCGACATCATTACTTTCTGCACCTGGCTCACGGATTTCGGTTCGTGAATTCAATTTGTAAGTGCAACTCTGACTCACGGTAAGAGGGCAAGCTGC
>CAYNYJ010000085.1:0-8661 GCA_964401355.1 uncultured Ectothiorhodospiraceae bacterium
CGACCGGGATTTTAAAAAGAAGCAGTATCCTTTTCAGGCGACTGGGTAGTAACACCCCAGAAACCAACCTTCTAGCGCCAAAAAATGCTGGATTGCAAACAATAAATGTTACTATCGCCATGCGATATATAACTGAGCCAACTTTCCCGAATAAAGGTGTTACACCCCGGCGGATATCTTTGGGCATTGATCAATCAGTCTAGGGTTCAGCATGAAAAAAATTTACACACACGCACACCATCACCACGACGGCAAGCGAAACCTGGCCTGGCTAAACATCCAATGCCAGCCATCCAATATTTAACATTCGGAGTAGGCTCCATGGGAAATTCACTTTTCGAACAGCTGAAAAAAAGTGGGCTGGTTGATGATAAAAAGGCAAAAAAGGCCAAACACAACCAATACAAAAACAATAAGCAAAAGAGTAAAAAAGGCACTACCGCCAAAGTAGACGAAGCCACGTTGTTGGCCCAAAAAGCCCAGGCAGAAAAGGTTGAACGCGACCGTCAACTGAATAAAACCAAAAAGGCAGAGGCCGAACACAAGGCCATCAGCGCCCAAATCAAGCAGCTCATCGAAACCAATCGCATCGAAAATTACCACGGTGATGTGATTTACAACTTTACCGATGCCAACGTGATCAAACGGATTCACATTTCAGAAGAAATACACCAACACCTCACCTCCGGCCGCCTGGCCATCGCCAAACTGGGAGAGCGTTACGAACTGGTACCGACACCGGTGGCCGACAAGATTAAACAGCGTGATGAGCAGTACATTATTACCTGTGAACCTTCCACAGAAGCGGAAGTGATAAAGGATGACCCCTACGCCAACTATAAAATACCGGATGACTTGATGTGGTAGTCCGTTGATTCCAGCATCAACAAACAATCACACAAATACATAAATAAGCAACACACCCAAGACCATGCGATAGATCACGAAGGGCAGCATGCCGATACGTTCCAGCAACTTTAGAAAAACGTGAATACACGCATACGCGGTGATGGCCGAGGTGATCGCGCCAATGGTCATTGCGCGCCAATCCACTAACCCCGGTGTTTGAATCAGCTCCAGAGTCAGCAAGCCGCCAGCCAGGGTAATCACTGGAATCGATAGCAGAAAGGAAAAACGCGCGGCGGCCTGACGCGAAAGACCCAGCATTAAGCCCGCCGTCATGGTGATGCCCGAACGCGAGGTGCCGGGTATCAGTGCGATGGCCTGTGCCAACCCGATGATAGCGATATCACTGATACGCAGGCTGTATTCGTCGCGTCGGCCACGTCCCTTGGCATCCGCCCACCACAGCAGCAAACCAAAAATAATCGTTGTCGCAGCGATGACCAATTCTGAACGCAAGTTGCCTTCGATGAAGCCTTTGAATAGCAGCCCCACCAGACCCACCGGCACGGTGCCCCACAACACCGCCCAGGCCAGCCGACTGTTGGCGGTATTTTTGCGCGTACGCAGCGAAACAAACCAGTCCTGCGCCATGGGGGCCAGTTCACGTCGAAAATAAAGCACCACGGCGCTGAGCGTGCCGACATGCACTGCCACATCAAAGGCCAAACCCTGATCGGGCCAACCGAGTAGACGCGGCAATAAAATAAGATGTGCGGAGCTGGAGACCGGCAAAAATTCTGTCAGTCCCTGCAACAAAGCCAGCCAGATGGCGTGAAAGGTATCCATGCGAATTAGTTTTTTTCTGCAACGTTAAACTGCAATTTTTTCAACAACTTTTTCAGCAACCTTTTTCGGCAACAACACGCGCCATTTGACCGTTCTTCAGCGGCGTTTTTTCCAACACCCGAAAACCGGTGCTTTCCAGCATAAAGGCCAGGTCATCAATGCTAAAACGGTTGTGTTCGATAAAGTGAACAAACAGGTCTTCCAGTTCATCCACGCGGGTTTGCCGGTCAAACACGGGCAATGCGGTATTTTCCAGATACTGCGCCAATGGCGCACGCACCCAGTCCATCACATAGAAAATACCGCCGGGCTTCAGGCAACGATGCATTTCATGCAGAGTACGCACCGGCTGATGCATTTCATGCAACACCACGGATGCTACCACCGCATCAACACTGCTATCGGCTAACAGCAAATGGGGATCATGCAAATCGGCAATGATAACCTCACAATTATTCGGCAAGCTTTTGGCGGCTTCCAGCATGTATTCCGCACATTCAACGCCAATCGCTTTTATCTGTGGATAACGTTGCGATACGTCTTCCAGAAATAGTCCCGGCCCCGTACCCAAATCCAAAACCACGGGGCTGTCCGATAAAATCGGTTCAACACGTTCTGCCCACACGGCCCAAAAGGCCTCATTAAAACGACCGGCATAAGTGTCCTTCATCATCTGCGCAAAGGCTTCGCCATCACGATGATGTTTGGCCAACATCGCCTGAGTTTGCTGAATTTTTTCGTTCATCCTGTTTCCTGAAATATTTATTTAAATAATGCGAAGTCATTTTTATAACTGATGTCGCAAATCCTGCAGGGCAAAACCTCGCAACGGATTTTCATAATGTCGGCTCAACGCCATCACTTTAAAACGTTCACCCATTTCAGCGGGTAGGGTGAGGGTGCGAAGTTGTTGCGCTTGTATAATCCGCTGGCGTTCATCCAGACCCTCCGATTGCACCAAATCCGTCAACCCACAGCCAAGTAGAAAAAATCCCTGAGTATTATAACCGCGCACATCCAGCCCGGCAGACACCGCGGCCTCGGCGATGGCGGTGAAATCCACGTGGGCGGTAATGTCCTGCAAGCCAGGGTACACAAAGGGGTCTTCGTGAACGCGGTGTCGATAATGACACATCAAGGTGCCACGGCTGCGCTGTGAATGATAATACTCGTGACTGGAAAAACCGTAATCGATCAGCAATACCACGCCGCTGTCCAGGCAATCGGCAATGGACTTCACCCAGCTCGCCGCGGCGAGATTTATCTCTGATTCATAACCCACCGGCAGGGCATTGATAATTTTCGACAGATGTTCCGGTATCGGTATCGTTGCTGCGCTGGCCTCTTCATCCACAATCCACTGAAACCGCTCCCCGTCGAAACCCACGAAGCGTTCCCGAAGATCTTTTTCACGCATGACAAAACACTGCACGGGCAGCGCGTCCAGCAACTCATTGGCCACCACCACGCCGCGAAAACCCGACGCAGGCAACGTCGTCAACCAGTGCACCCGCTCCAGTAAATGCGGTACGCGTTTGCCGATGGTGTCTCGCTGCCGGACCTGTAAATCGGCACTCAGTTCCAGGATAGCGTAGCGGGATGGCAGCATATCCAGCGCGTCCAGTTCAGCCAACATTTCCGAGGCCATGGTGCCGGTGCCGGCGCCCACTTCGAGCACCTCTCCGTGACCCTCAATAGTGGACAACACCTCCGCCACTTGCTGCGCCAGTGCGCGCGAAAATAGTGGGGAAATTTCTGGCGCGGTAACGAAGTCGCCTTGCTCACCAAACTTGTTGGTGCCCGCCGAATAATAGCCCAGGCCGGGGGCAAACAACGCCAACTCCATGTAGTGGGCAAAGCTAATGCGTCCGTCAGCGGCGGCAATGTCACTAACAATTAACTCGATGAGTTTTTTGCTGTGTGCCTGCGCCTCGAGGTCGGGCGTGGGCAATTGCAAAAGATTATCCGTTGACGAATGGCCGGGAGGAGAGGAGACAGGCATGGGAGAAATCGACGTCAGAATTTGCGCGAGACTGAGGCTGGGCTCAGATGTGGGCAATAATCGCAGAGTGGGTTAGAGTGTACAAATTAGCATCAACACAATTGGAAACAATGACTTGAATGATACCATAGAACCCGGAGGCGACGCCGATACAACATCATCGGGCACCTTACATAATCGCGTAATTCTCATCACCGGCGGTGTGCAGCGCATTGGTGCCGAAGTTGCCCGCAGCTTACACAAAGAAGGTGCGCGACTGGTGCTGCATTATCGTGGCTCACGTGATGCCGCCCACACTTTGCAAAAAGAGCTCAACGCGCAACGCAAAAACTCGGTGGTGTTGGTGCGCGCCGACCTGCTGGATCAGGCCGCATTGCCCGCAGTGGTGGCCGACGCCCTCGCCACCTGGGGTCGGCTCGATGTGCTGATCAACAATGCTTCCAGCTTTTATCCCACCCAGCTGGGCTCGGTCACCGAAACCGAGTGGGACGACCTCATCGGCACCAATCTCAAAGCGCCGTTCTTTTTATCCCAGGCCGCCGCGCCACATCTTAAAGAGCAAAAAGGCTGCATCGTCAATATCGCCGACATCCACGCCGACCGACCGCTGAAACGCTTCCCCGTGTACAGCATCGCCAAGGCCGGACTGGTGATGCTCACCAAATCCCTGGCCTGCGAATTAGGCCCCGAGGTACGCGTCAACGCCGTCGCCCCTGGCGCGATCCTGTGGCCGGAACGGGAGATTGACGAAGTCACCCAGCAACGCATCGTCTCGCGCACCTTTCTCAAACGTCAGGGCAGTCCCGAAGACATCGCCCGCGCAGTATTGTTTCTGATTCGCGATGCCGGCTACACCAGCGGCCAGGTGATTACCGTCGATGGCGGCCGTTCGCTGAATAGTTAAGGAACAAACTCTCACAGTATGAAACCCTTCTCTGAATCTTGCGAGCAAAACAAACACGCCATTCTTGGCGTCTTGCAAAAAGAATTTGCCGATGTGAAACAGCTGCTGGAAATCGGCAGCGGCACCGGTCAGCACGCCGTATTCTTTGCCCGCGCGCTGCCGCACCTTGTTTGGCAGACCAGCGATGTACTGGACTGGCACTCTGGCATCCAAGGCTGGATCGACGATGAGGGGCCACCCAATGTGCGCACTCCACTTATGTTAAATGTGGAGACTGACCCTTGGCCAAACACGCACTACGATGCCATATTCAGCGCTAATACTGTGCATATTATGGGCTGGCCGGAAGTGCAAAAACTGTTTGTGGGCATCGGCGAAGTGCTGGCCGTGGGCGGGCGATTTTGTCTTTACGGGCCGTTCAACGTCGACGGAAAATTCACCTCGGAAAGCAATGCCAACTTTGAGCTGTGGCTAAAGTCGCAGAACCCCAAGAGTGGCATTCGGGATCAGGCCGAACTGGATGCCTTGGCCCACGACGCTCGGCTTGTGCGTGCGGCCACTTATACCATGCCCGCCAATAACAATATTCTGGTATGGGAGAAAATATCGACTGAGGTCACTTCTTAAATCATCGCAATCCGTAGGGTACACCCTACTGGTCTAACTCTTTCCGCCCTTGGCCCTCAAGGCCATAATCGCCCCCCGCACTTCATCCACATCGATGTGCACCGGCGATTCTTCGTTCACCAGTTCAAACAATGGAATCAATTCTTCCAGTAACTTGGGCATGTGTGGCACCAGACGTTGCAGGTTGCCGTGTTTGATCATGGTGATGGCCTCATCCAGTTTCGGACAAACCATATTCACATCCACAGTACGCTCTTTATGGTATTTATCGGTAGCGCAAAACCGGTTGCGCCCCATTTGTTTGGCAATGTACAAACGTTCATCGGCGGCGGCCATTAACCTTTCCAAATCATCACCATCCTGCGGCTGCAAGGCGATACCGATGCTAATCGTCACCGGGATCGCATTCCCTTCGTACTGCAAATCCAGCGATTCCACCGCCTTGCGTAAGCGCTCGGCCAACACAATGGCCGCCAGTCGATTGGTGTACGGGGAACTGGCCACAAACTCCTCACCCCCCACCCGCGCCACGGTGTCCTCTTCCCGCACATTATTGGCCAGGGCGCGCGCAACCTGAGCCAGTACGTAATCCCCCGCGGCATGACCGAAGGT
This sequence comes from uncultured Ectothiorhodospiraceae bacterium, assembly GCA_964401355.1. Taxonomy (GTDB): domain Bacteria; phylum Pseudomonadota; class Gammaproteobacteria; order SZUA-152; family SZUA-152; genus SZUA-152. The sequence continues at coordinate 5,838 of CAYNYJ010000085.1, forward strand.
GTCGTTGGTCCGTTTGAAATAATCGATGTCCATCATCAGCACGGCAAAATATTCCTTCTGCCGACGCATCAGGGACAATTCCTTGTTAGCGATATGGATGAAAAACCGCCGATTGGCCAATCCCGTCAGCACATCGGTATTGGCCTGCTCACGTAATTCGCGCTGACTCTCTTCCAGCTCACGAATCGTCACCGCCAATTTACGGTGGGCGCGCAACCGGGCCAGCAGCTCGACGCGGTCACTGGTCTTGGTGACAAAATCACTGGCCCCAGCCTGAAACGCGCCCTCACGGGCATCGGTATCGTCGGCCCCGGTGACCACAATGACCGGCATATTTCTAACCCGCGTCACCACGCTGTTACGCATACGTTTAACCAGCCCGAGACCGTCCAGTTTGGGCATCGACAAATCGGTAATCACCACTTCGATACGGCTATCGCCGCTGAGAAACTGCCAGGCCTGTTCGCCATCCACGGCTTCGATGGTCATAAACTCATCTTGCAGGGCACGACTCAGCGACAGGCGGATAGTCGGCGAATCATCCACGATGAGGATTAGGGGTTTGCTATCAAGAGTATCGTTCATTTGTTGCGGCTATCGACTTCCTGTTTGTCAAAAGGACTCGGTTAACGATCAGCTAACTATAAATTACCTACCATTTAAAGGGTATCGGCCGTAACGCTTGATTTCTTTTGTCAAAATGTTCCCACATGAGAGCATAACTCTCGCCAGTCTCGGGATGCTGCAGCTCTGGTACGATTTCCGCCAATGGCCACAACACAAAAGCATAACGGGGAATCTCGTCCCGCGGCACATGATAATCCTCCGCGTCGATAATGGCCTTGCCATAAAGCAGCAGATCAATATCCAGGGTTCGTGCCGCAAAACGTTCACCGTTACGGACACGGCCATGCCGGTCTTCAATATCCGCCAAATTGGCCACCACCATCTCAACCGTGTCATCGGTATCAAACGCCGCCACCAGATTGTAAAAGGCATCACCCTCGAAACCCACGGCATCGCTTTCGTAAACGGACGATAACTGTACATCACCGTAACACTGTCGCAGCTCTGCCACACCCGCACGCACGCTGCGCTCGCGATCAATATTGCTACCAATACCAACGAACACTCGGGGCATAATTAACTCCCAGTACCCGGCTTAACACCTCGCTCGATCACCACACCAACATCTCCGGCATAGCGCACCGCGCCTTTCTTGTTGACGCGCAAGCGTACCCACTTCACATCAAACTCATTGAGCACGATCTCCGCCACCCGTTCGGCCAGGGTCTCCACTAACTGGAATTCGCTGTCACCGACAAAGTCGATCAGCCGCTTGGCCACCGCCTTGTAGTTGAGAGTGTCTTCAATGGCATCGGTACGCGCCGCAGCAGCAATATCCGCACCCATATCCAAGTCGAGAATGATCGACTGCTTTTCTTTGCGCTCCCAATCGTAAATGCCAATGATAGTTTCGATAGTGAGGTCGTGCAGGAAAATAATATCCATGAGATTGCGGCTAAACAGCTCCAGTGAGTGATGACGAAAAACTGTGGCGAACTATACCGTTTTGCACAAAACCAAACCAGCCAGGCCCGCTTTTCTCATAACCCACAGCGACTTACCTAAGAAACCTCTGATTTATTCATGAACTCGTATCTTGCGCCTGAAATATCCAGCTTCTGCGTGGCCTAAGGGCGCCTACTTTTGGTGGTGAATCTGAACATTTCAGATCATAATTAGTGTCAGTCCTACTGACACTTATGCAACGCCCTACCTTGCTCAGAATAAATCAGAGCTTCCTTAAAAAAATGCGATAATGCACCGATGCTCAGTTATGTCATGATTTTCGCCGCTTATCTCGCCGGCTCCCTGTCCGCCGCCATCATTACTTGTCGGTTAATGGGGCTGGACGACCCCCGCACCCAGGGCTCCGGCAACCCCGGCGCCACCAACGTATTGCGCGTCGGTGGCAAAAAGGCCGCCATTTTCACCCTGCTGGGAGACGCCATCAAAGGCGTGATCCCGGTAGTCGCCGCGCAATTAATGGCCGCACCCCCGTTGATGCTGGCACTGGTCGCACTGGCCGCCTTCCTCGGCCACCTTTACCCGGTGTTTTTTGGCTTCCGCGGCGGCAAAGGCGTCGCCACCGCTTTCGGCGTACTCGTGGCGCTGGCCTGGCCCGTGGGCCTCGCACTGCTCGCCACCTGGCTGGTGATGGCCAAATTGTTCAATATCTCTTCCCTCGCCGCCTTGATTGCCGCCACACTCTCGCCGCTGTTTATGTGGCTGCTGGCACCTCATATGGAATTCGTCGTTATTGCCGGCATGATTAGTTTGATGCTGGTGTGGCGGCATCGCTCCAACATCAAATTCCTGATGGAAGGCAGCGAGGACAAGATTCAGTAAACCATCAAGGGTCAACCCATCTCTCTATACCCCACCCCATATCTTCGTGAACGACCCCGTACCCTGCGGAACCCCCCTCCGTAAACCTGACGCAGCCCACGTCAACCACCAACGGCCAAACAAAAACAGCATAAAGCCAGCCAGGAATGAATTCCCAGCGCCCTTGGCCCATTTCTGAGTGACCCGGAATGATTTCTTACCGGCCTTTGGTCATTTCCTAACCGACTGGAATGATTTCTGACTGACTTTTGGCTATTTCCTAACCGACTGGAATGATTTCTTACTGGCCTTTGGCTATTTCCTAACCGACTGGAATGATTTCTTACTGACTTTTGGCTATTTCCTCACCGACTGGAGTGATTTCTTACTGACTTTTGGCTATTTCCTCACCGACTGGAGTGATTTCTGACTG
>CAYNYJ010000085.1:8761-12843 GCA_964401355.1 uncultured Ectothiorhodospiraceae bacterium
TGATTTCTTACTGACTTTTGGCTATTTCCTCACCGACTGGAGTGATTTCTGACTGACCTTATAGTTGTTTTCTGACCGCCTGGAACAATGTCTTGGTGCTGAATCACGACCGAGGAAACCAACTCGCCACGTCCCTCAGTATTTGAGACTTTAAAAGAAGAGCATGGACAAATCAGCGTTGATATTTAACTGAAGTATAGGGCTCAAATGATCAGCAATCCTTGGGGGCGATTCGTTTTCGACAAAGAAAGCCAGACAACCAAACGAAGCGGCACACGCTGCTCCCTAAATAAATGGCACGACGGCTTGCGAAGACGGGATAGGGTTATCAAAAACAGCGACCACTGGCGGTGCTGACAATAATATTGTCAGCATAAACCATTCCGAGAGACTGTAATTTTTTCTCCGTGAACAAAGTCAATCACAGCATCACGCAAACAACGACACCGGTATTTATGCCGTGCGTGATGTGTTGTTAACGGTCACTTATGCAGCAGTCGCCAAAGGGTCGTCTGATCTGGAAATCCTGTCTGCTCAAATTTGAGAGAGGCCTGAAAAGCCTTTATCGCGTCAATCATGGAATTATTATAAACGCCGTCAATTTTACCGTTAAAATAACCGCGCTCTTTCAGCTCGGCTTGAACGCGGCGTAGCGTTTCTTGATATAAACGCGTTTTACGCTTTCCGGCGTGAATATCAATTTTAGGTGAACTTGTTTGAATTCGATGGGGGACAAATTTTGCAATAATGGAATTAACGACAGGATAGAGTCGGTCTTTTGGGTTTGCTCTACAATGATTATCAATCACTTTTGCCAGCAACTCTGATGTTTCAAAAGTGGTAATATCGTACGTACCTTCAACATATTTATTGTGCGCCGAGATGAAGCCGTCAAGCCAGCCACCAATCATGTAATACACGTTAGATCGTTCCTCGCGCTCTTTCACAAAGGTTTTACAATTCAACAACCCTGCGCCTTTGATAGAAAAACTTCCCGTTACATCAGCCGCTAACATATTGCCTGATGCAAACCATAAAGCGCAAAACATGAGTAATTTAATTTTCATTTATTTTCCCCAGCATCAACCCACTCGGAGGAGTGATGTTATCCGTAACATAAAAAAGCGGTGCTCACCATAGAGCACCGCTTTTAGCAATCCTAATCGTTGTCGATATTATGCTATTCGACGCATCAATAACATGCCAAACAATCCAGCAAAGAGTAAAAAGAATGTGCTGGGCTCGGGAACCGTAACGACTCCGCCGCCAGGAGTTCCGCCGCCACCGGGTCCACCACCTGTCCCCGCTCTTAAATCAACCATGAAGGATTCACCAGCAAACATGCTAAATCCACCAAGCTCAAATCGATTGCTATAAAAGGCAGGAGTATCAAACAGGTCAACAGCCTCATCCAGTATATTACCGATACCGAAGGTATTACTTCCCAGTATCCCAAAATCATAATAAATCTGTAATAAATCAATGCCAAAGGCTAAATCGAAGTCCAGCAAAGTATCATTCGTCAGAAAAGTATCCGCCAGGAAGAATGTGGGACTCACCGTGGTAATGCCATCAATAAAGGCCATATCCGGCAGCGAGTTCCAAGCCGAGGTGATTTCAGTCACCCAGTTACCCGCGATCAAAACGGCCTCATCAAAAACAAAGCGCACCCAAAGTGTCGGGTCCAGCTCAAAATCCTGTTGCAGGTCAATGGTTGGGCCCATTTCCACATTGATGATGTCAAACCCTACTTCACCAATTCCCGGAACACCGAAACTACTGCCAAACAAACCCGGCACCCCGGCGGCTGTCGCGATAACGTTATCTACGTCGATGATGATATCCAGTAAATCATCCTGACCTGTGGCCTGCAGTGTTTGAGTCGCTGCATTTAATCCACCAGCGGCATCAGGCTGAGGCAAATGGAGCGTCACTGTCGCTAAACCGGCGACATCCAGCACAAAGGGAAAGCCATCTGCCGTTGCTGGCAAGCCAAAGGTTGACGGTGATTGTCCAAGAAGTAAAATTCCGCCAGCATCGTCCTGGTTAAAGGATAAAATCGGTGCAACTTCATTAATATTAAAAGTATCGCTACCGGTAGCGCATCCAGCCAACACAATACAGCCTGTGGCACTGACATCACCCGACAATTGCAAAATGGCGTCTGCGGATAATTTAATCTCTGAAAAGTTAGTATTCAGCGTATTGGTGCCCGCAAGCACGCTGTCTTCATTGAAGTTAAAGTACACGCCCGCCGTGGCGTTAGTAGTATCAGGAATATCCAGCGTCGCAGCGTAAGACACCACGGCATCGACGGAACCACTGTCGATTTGTACGCCAACTTCCAGGCCCACTCTGCCGCTCACATTACCCGTAAGCTCCGCCCCGGTTCGGGTATCTCCCGTAATTGCCGGTATAGCGGGCGTATACGTTGCGGGTATTGCAGGCGAATAGACGGCTGGAATAGCCGGTGAATAGACGGCAGGCACCCCGGCTACCGCCGGCGTAGTCGTACAGAGACTGGTAAACGGTACACATACCGTTACTGCCGGAATTCCCGGAATTGCGGGTGTTATCTGCACACTAGGAATAGCCGGTGTAATTTGCACAGAAGGAATATAAGGCGTCAACTGAACAGAGGGTATCGCTGGCGTGATAATGGCGTTCTGACTACCCGCTATACCACCAATGCTGACACTTGTATTACTCCACTCGACACCCAAAAATTTTGTTTCATCCAGGGTATATGATGAACCGGAATCCCAGATACTCTGACCGCTCGTTTCAAAAGAAACATCATACGTCATCACCAGGGCATGTACGCTGCCCGAAGCTACGAGCAAAGAGCCCGCAAGCGTCAGTTGCTTAATCAAAGCAATGGTGGTTTTGCGGGCCTGTCCATCTGATGTAAAAGAATCGCGACATTCGTTCATTATTTTTCCCTTTTTATGAAAGTGCCAATACACATATGTTACGTCCATTAATGAACACATAGGCAATACTCATGCCAAAAATACAAAAATACATACATATCAAACGGTTAGGGTTAATCATCAACAATAACCCACCAAAATATTTAATATTTCTTTACGAGTGTAAAGATTTCCGACGCCTGATTGTGCAATTTTCCGGCAGGTATCACGATCCTTCGGGATAATATTGAAGCAAATCACCAGCAGGTACCTGGGTATCCAACACAAAGCCCGACGACCAGTTGCAATAGCGATAGCCCAATAGAGAAAAAATTGCCTGGCGCTGTATTTGAACGTAAGCACAGGATATACGCCCAGTGAGTTGCCTGGATTATGCGCGTCACTTTGGCTTTGAGGTAACCCAACTGTAAAATGGGATGAATGCATGTTTTTATATTACTGTGCCGAAACTTATATTACTGTGCCGAAACATAGCGCTATTCGCTCAGATTGACCCCGCATAACATACAAACGCTGTTCATTTACATTAAATGTTCATCGCGCATACAGCTCCGCAATTTCCGTACTGCATACAGCTCCGCAATTTCCGTACTGGATAATAAATTACTGGCCTCTAAACCATACTCAGCCTCTCGATGTAGGGTGTATCCACAGGGCATAAAAGGCCCTGCGGGCACACCCTACAGAAAAAACAATCGGTTATTTAGTCGTAGCATTTAACCTCAAGCTGAGTTTTGTTAATAGGCAAGATAAATTATTTGACAGCCCAACCACGACCTGGCAAACCCCACGCCCACCGATAACGATAGGCAAAAGCCCGGCCTTGAATGAATTCTAAATGCCCCTGACCCATTTCTCAGTAACCTGGAATGATTTCTCACCGGTCTTTGGTTGTTTTTTAACCGCCCGAAACGATTTTTAGCGGCCAGTAGCCGTTTCGTAGCCACCTGAAATGATTGCGTGGAGGCCTCGGGTCACGGAATAGTCACACCCTGCGAACGCCCGTCCCTATCGGATCATCGGGCCAGAGCGCCTACTTTTGGTGGTGGTTCAACGACTTTCTGGATGCTGGCCTGCGCCAGCATGACGGTTATAAAGTTAACGGGACATATATGGACCCACCCCGTTTTGCAAGGTCACTTCAGCATG
>CAYNYJ010000086.1:0-12583 GCA_964401355.1 uncultured Ectothiorhodospiraceae bacterium
TCTGTGACGGCATCCATTGCCTCGTCCCAACTATACTCACGTGCTTCACCTGTACAGGTTTTGCCATCCCATTCTTGGCCCATGGCACAACGCATCCAGATAATCTTTGTTTCTGTGTCAATCACCGTGCCATCATCATTAAAAACAAAACGAGAGGTCGGCGTTGATTCATCAAAATTATTTCTACACGTTTGATTAGCCTGAACGGTGACTGAAAACAGACCTGCCAGAAAGAGAAAACCTAAAGAATGGAAGCGCATAATTTACTCCGCTAGCTACCGGTACCGAATTTCAATTTTAGATTGCTACATAATAAAACGCTCACCCGCAAAAACAGCTTTGCGGGTGAGCGTGTACTTCTTAAATCAATGAAAGCTTAGAGGTTGCCTTCACTGTCAGTTGGATAACCTACCCCATTCTTAACAGTAGGGGAAGTTTGCGCATCCATACCAGGATCGAGCGCTGCACCACGATTCATATAGGTTGCATATGCTTCCATAGCAATCATTTCTTTGCTATTCATGTCATAACCCGTTCCTCGTTGTACAACTTGAATGCACCAATTGAACATCTCTCTCATGGTGCCGACTTTACCCAGGTTGGTCTGATACTTAGGCCATGACTCAGGTTGAGTCGCCGATCCATCAGGATGACAGTTGGCACAACCTAGCCCGTTAGTGCTGAGCTTAGGGTGACCACCAGAGCTACCTTCGCCCGTATGCCACAGTTTATCACCGTATGCTACTGCATCCATGAGCTTGTCGAAATCGCCAGCATTATCCAGTGGCTCCTTTGACTGAGCTGGACCGCTAATCATGAAGACCAGAAAGCCCAACATTATAGCCATGGCGCTTATCTTTGAATATTTTCTCATTTTCTCCATTCTCCTATATTTTTGTTAGAGCTTCACGCCACGCGACACAGCCTGAGGCAATGTGCTCGGATTGAAAGGATCGTAGATCATTGTGCCGGAACCATCGCTTCCAACATTCACATGATGGACACCTTGACCGTCGTTAAAATCACCAGGATCTAAACGGTTGTGACGGATTTCTGGATACGGCAAATCAACAGGAGGATACGGCCATGGCCAGGAAGTAGAAGACGTTCCTACTGAACTGATATTGCCAATCTTGTTGAACAGAACCTGATGAACATGCCCATGAACCGCGATAACACTGTCAAATTTTCTCAGGATAGAGCGAATTTCAGGCGCATCCTTGGTGTTGAAGTTCCATCTCGGGTAGTAGTCCCACAGAGGGGAATGTGAGAAAAAGATAATCGGGGTATCGGGACTGACTCTCCTGACATCTTTTGCCAACCACTCCAGGCCCTCTGGGTCAACACCCCATGGTCCGCAGGAATTACATTCCAACTCCAGCACTCGGCCCATCCGTTCTTCATTGGTGAGACCTGGTCCTGACCAGAAATCATCAATTTTGATGGAGTTCATACCAATCATATGTGTGCCATTATGATTGAAGGACCAGTTTTCGGCACCAAACAATTTCCGCCATGCTTTGCCCATGTCCAGATACCAGTCATGCTCACCTGGAATGACTTTGTAAGGCATTTTGAGCTTATCCAGCATCCGTTTGCCTTTCAGCAATTCAGACTTCAAACCGGTTTGTGCCACATCACCCGCATAAATCACCATGTCCGGGCGAGGACGCATTTTGTTGATCATGTCCACGGCGTCCATGAACATGCTGTCGAAGCGATGATCCTTGATGTCATACAAATGGCCATCGGTCATTACCGCAAAAGTAAAAGGTTTAACCTTTTTCGATTTGGCTTCTGCAACACCACCTAAGCCAATCATGCTACCCATACTGGGTGCAAACACGCCGGCTATCATGGTTGCGGCCGCACCCTTCGCGGTCACACCTATAAAGTCTCTTCTTGTTATTTTCTCTCTATCGGAAAAAATTATTTTATTCTCTTTATCTTCCATTGTTCAATTACTCCTCTTAGCAATTTTACTCCCACATTTCATGTGGATAGCTTTATGGTTCAGAACATTGATTGTTGAATTTAAAAAAAGTTATTACTCCCAAGTTTATTCCTGTGGGTTATAGATATTAGACGCGCACGTATACACGTCGTTGTTGCTTCTCAAGCAAGCTCAAGAAAGTTTAAGCAAAGCGAACGTATCAATATTGTAATAATCTGTATAATGAGTTTTTTAGAAAGGGTTGATCGATTTTCACGATAACAGTCTGGCCGATGCTCTGACAACGGATCAGCACTTTACGTGACCGTTGCTAGCGTTATGTTTCGCGGCCTGTCAATAAATACCATATTAAATGTAATGTTAATGGTTCGTTTGTGATCAATTAACACGGCTTCGGAGGAAGTGGAGACAGCAGAAGCAATAACCCATACAGGGTATTTTATTCATGGTTTTCCCTAGATAAAATCAGTAATACCCTGTAGAAGGCTGTCTGATGAACTGGGTTGATTGTTCGGGTCATATATTTTCACGCGTGCGTTACAATGGCCATCGTACTCATTAGTTAGCAATAATGACGAATTTATTTACAATGCAATAATTTGTGTGATAGATTTTTTAGAAGAGGATGATCGATTCTTACGATGAGCGCACAGCCAACATTTAAACAACTCAGGTATCTTTGCGCTATTGCTAAAGCTCAACACTTTGGGCAAGCAGCTAAAGACTGCCACATCTCGCAATCGACGCTAAGCACCGCCATTCATGAATTGGAAGAACATCTCGGTGTTGTACTGATTGAACGCAGTAACAAACGAGTTCATCTAACCCGTCTGGGTGAAGAAGTCGTCACTCGTAGTAAAGGTATTCTTGTTAATGTGGCCGACCTGGTTTCACTCTGCAACACATCCGAAAAGCCCTTCAGCCACGAATTGCGCCTCGGCGTTATTCCAACCATAGCGCCCTATTTACTCCCCAGTCTTTTGCGCTTGATGCGTGGTGAGTACCCAGATTTCAAGCTGTCCCTCAAGGAGGAACTCAGCAAGATACTGGTTGAACGTCTTAATAGTGGCGAGCTGGATGTATTACTACTGGCATTGCCTTACCCATCTCCAGGAGCAACAACATTCCATCTGTTTTATGATGATTTTTTACTCGCGTGCCCTGACGACCACCGGTTGGCCGGTACCCATCCGGTTCAACTTGATGATCTGAATAATCAGGATTTATTATTATTGGAAGACGGCCACTGCCTTCGCGATCACGCGCTGGAAGCGTGCAAACTGAACACTAACGAATTGTCTGTTCCCTATCAAGCGACGAGCCTTAACACCCTGGTACAGATGGTGGCCAATGGCATGGGCATTACGCTGTTACCTAAAATGGCCATTGATGCTCGTATTCTCGCTGACATTCCTGTCACGATTAAACCTTTTATGGAAAAAAATATATGGCGTTCGATTGGTCTGTTTTGGCGTAACAGTTCACCACGTAAAGAGGAATTTGAGATTTTAGGAAAATTGTTGCAACAGCTCTGGGGAGGTGCCAAGAAATGAGCGTAATCTGCTTCATGACATCCTCTATGTTAGTGAATGAGTGCCTGCCATGTGCACTTACATGTTCGTGAAACGTGATCGGATGACCTTGTTACGAGCTGGTTGATTCGATGCAAACGCATTGCCAACGATCAGTTGGCTTTGATATACCCGTAGCGGGGTAGCGCTGAAACCGGGTTGTCATAGGCCATAATACAGCTCGTCGTGTTCTTCTGAGTCAGTGCGAGCCTGTTTTGCGGTTTCAATCGCTGGTAAAAGGATACTCTGCTCATGGCCGCCATGCCCTGAATGTAAATAGAGTTCGACAGCGTACAGCACTTTTTTCAGTAGCCCTATTGGGTAATGGTGGTTTAGCAGGGTTTTGGCGATAGGGTGAGAATCTTCGCCTTGTTCACGCAAGCGTGCCGCTTCACTCAATGCTTGTTCTAATTCGCGTTCGGTCGGGACGCCCATGGTCTTCTCCGTTAGCGTGCTGTTTTTAAAGCGCTTTGGCTGCCTCCAGCACTTCTGCCACGTGACCAGGCACCTTCAATTTTCGCCACTCGTGACGTAGTACGCCTTTGGCATCGATTAAAAAGGTGCTGCGTTCGATGCCCATGACTTTTTTGCCGTACATGTTTTTTTCTTTAATGACGTCGAACAGCGCACAGAGGGTTTCTTCTTTGTCGGATAATAGTTCAAACGGGAATTCCTGTTTGGCCTTGAAATTTTCGTGTGATTTGAGACTGTCTCGTGAGACTCCCAAGATCACCGTGTTGGCACGTTTGAATGTGTTGTGGCTGTCGCGAAAGTCCTGGCCTTCGGTGGTGCAGCCTGGGGTGCTGTCTTTTGGGTAAAAATAAATCACCACCTTTTTGCCCTTGAGTGCGCTGAATTTAATGGTTTGTTCGCCGGTGGCGGGCAATTCAAAGTTAGGGACTTTTTTACCGATGCTGACTATGCTCATATTTTTTTCTCTTTTTGATTGATTCGTCACTCCGGCAGAGGCCGGAATATCGTGCTAAGTGCTAAGTGCCAAGTGCTAAATGCTAAGTGCTAAGTGCTAAGTGCCAAGTGCTAAGTGCTGGGGTTTGTAACTTTCTACTTAGTTTTAGTTGTTAGAAACCCGAGCGTTGTTTACAGTTTTTCCGGGTAAAAATATTCAAACAGTTTCTCATAAGGGGTCATGTTATCGATACCCTTATGGGGCTTCACCGTGTTGTAAAAGTTGATGAAGCGAATCAAACTCGTCTGCCGCTGCTGACGGCTTTTAAAGCGTTCTTTATTGTGCCACATCTCCATTAAGGTTCGGATCACCCGCTCGGCCTTGCCGTTCGTCTGCGGCCGGTTGATGCGGGTGAACTTCTGGCCGATGCCAAAGGCCTTGCAGGCCTGAACAAATTCGTGGTTCTCTGTGCCCCGGTATTCCTTGCCATTATCCGAATAGCGGTACTCGATCTCATACGGACACTCATCGACCACCTGCTTCAGGAAGTGGGCCGAACTGTACTGGGTTCGATCCGGCAGGATGGCGGCGTATAACTCCCGTGAAAAGTCGTCAATGGCCACGAACAGGTGCTCCTTGCGCTGCGTTTGTGCTTCTCCATCCAGTACCGGCAGGCGCTTGGTGTCAAAGTGCATCCGCTCTCCCGGGTAGGCTTTGTTGTAGCGCCGGGCCTGTGCCTTCAGTCGCACCTGTAGGCGGGCCTCTATCTTGGCAAGTCGCTTCAGGCCGTATTTCAGGGTGTGAAAACGGTCATTGGTGCTGTCGCGAGGCGTAAATTCCTGTTTCCTGGCGCGCGCCAACGTCTTGTAGATCGTCGGCCGTGTCACGCGATACTTTTCCGCCAAATGGGCAATCTTTACCGGGTTCTTGCAATACTCTTCCCAGATCGCTTTCCGGTCATGCGGCGTCAGCCGAACTCGTTTGTGCATATTCATGTCTACAGAATCTCCTATTTAAGGGCAATTCTGTAAACAACGCGGTTATTTCTTACAACTTAGTCCTTAGCACTCAGCACTATCTTTACGGCTTGGTGGGTTCCATCGTGGCGTCCATATTCAGGGATTCACAAAAATCGAGGAATTCATCACGCAGTCCGACGATGGGCAGGCTGGCAGGAATATTTGCGGTGAGGTGCAAAACGAACATGGGCGTGCCGGTGTGTGCGGCGGGATATTGGGTGGTGTTGAGTTCCTGAACATTAATTTTGCGGCTGGAGAAAAACCGCGCCAGCTCATGCACGATGCCGGGCTGGTCAATGGAAATGACCTCGATGCTGTACGGCATCAGATCCGTGGAGGGCTCATTGGGTTTGGTGCGTTTGCAGGCAATGGTGAGGCCCAATGCATCGCTGACTGTGGCCAGAGTGTCTTCCAGCTTGGCCAGCTCATTCCACTTGCCGGTGACCATCAGCATGACCGCAAATTCGCCTCCTAACACGCTCATGCGGCTATCAACGATATTGCAATTGCAGGTCATGACGGATTCCGACAGTTTGTCGATGATGCCCGGTTTGTCTTCGCCCAGCGCGGTGATGACCAGTAAGCTTTTCATGAGATACCTCAGGCTAATGCGTGACGTCACGTGACGTGTCGCTTTAATTCGGCGAGTTTATCACTATTATCTTTCAATTTTCCTGGGGGGGTTACGGCTTGCTCAGGGGCAAAAAAGTGTGCTCGGAACTGTTCTCAGTAGTACCTAGATGTTGTCATCAACAGGGTGTAACAGTACCATTGCAGATTAACTTGAATTTTTGGGACCCGGATTTGTCCGGCCCTGTCGCGGAGAATACTCATGTTTCACGGTAGTATGGTGGCCCTGGTTACGCCCATGCGGGCGGACGGTACGGTCGACAATGAGTCCCTGGATGGGCTGGTGGATTTCCATGTCGAAAACGGCACCGACGCGATTATCGCGGTGGGGACGACCGGTGAGTCGCCCACCTTGGACGAACGGGAGCATTGCGCAGTGATCCGGCGTGTCGTGGAACACGCTGCAGGCCGTATCTCCGTGATCGCGGGCACCGGTGCCAATTCCACTCGCGAGGCCATTGACCTCACCCGTTGCGCCATGGAAGCGGGCGCAGATGCCTGTCTGCTGGTCACGCCCTATTACAATAAACCCACCCAGGAAGGGCTGTTCCTGCATCACCGCGCGGTAGCCGATGCGGTCTCGATCCCACAGATTCTTTATAACGTGCCGGGTCGCACCGCAGTGGACATGTTGCCAGAGACCGTTGAGCGTCTGGCGGCGATCAGCAATATCATCGGCATTAAAGAGGCTACCGGTGATCTCGTCCGTGGAAGGGAGATTCTCGACCGCTGTGGCGACAAGCTGGATTTGTACAGTGGTGATGATGCCACCGCCATGGAGCTGATTCTCGCCGGTGCCAAGGGAGACATCTCTGTCACTGCCAACATCGCCCCCAAGGCCATGCACGAGATGTGCGCCGCCGCGCTGCGAGGGGATCGCGCCGCGGCCGAACGCATCAACACTCAACTGATGCCGCTGCACGAAAACCTGTTTCTTGAAGCGAATCCTATCCCGGTGAAATGGGCCTTGCAGGAAATGCAGCGGATTCCCGTCGGCATTCGTCTGCCGCTCACGCCGCTGGCGGAATCCTGCCGGGATACCTTGCGGGCAGCGATGCGAGAGGCGGGTGTATTGTAGTGTGGTGAGTGTTCCGATTCATTATTCACAGTCTTTTTGCCAATAACGACTTTACCGATTTAAGAGTAGGTGAGAATGTAATGCCGATGTTTTCTGTTTGTCCGTCCCTGACTGTTCATTCCCTCAGCCGTTTGTTGCTGGTGGGTGCCGTAACAACCATGCTGGCTGCCTGTAGCTGGTTTGGCGGTGGTGATCCCGAGGCCGAAAATGCGTTGATCTTGTCGCCCTTGGAAATCCCGCCTGATCTGATCAGCCCGGTAGGCGACCCGCGTCTGGCCCGGCCTGCTCTGCCCACGGTGATTCCCGCCAAAACGGTTGTGGTGGATAACAACAGCCTCGCGGCTTCGTCCGCGGATTGCGATTGTAATGAACTTCCCAGCATCGGTGAACGCGTGCTGCCCGCGGGCAAAGGTGTGCAACGCATGCGTGAAGGGCAACGCCGCTGGTTGATGGTGCAGGCCGAGCCCGAGCAGGTGTGGCCACTGGCGCGCGGTTTTTTGGAAATGCGCGGTTACCGTGTCGCGCGAGACGAACCCGCCATCGGCCTGCTGGAGACCGATTGGAAAGCCGTGTTTGCTGACGATGCATCCGCCAGTAGCGCTGAGGCTAACTGGCGCGAGCGCCTGAGGATTCGTATCGAGCCCGCCGAGCAAGTGGGACGTACCGAAATTTTTCTCACTCAGCGCCACAGCCAGCGCGTGTCCGGTGAATGGGCGCTGCGCCCGGCCGATACTGACCGTGCCGTTGAGATGCTGAATCGTCTGGCGCGTCATTTGGCGGCGGAGGAGGTGCAAGATGCGATACCGCTACAGCCGCTTAATGCGCGCATCGAGTCCGATGCTGACGGCCACACCGTGCTGCAAATCAAGACCACTTTTGACCAAGCCTGGCGTCGTACCCGTCTGGCCCTGGATGCGCTGGGTTTCACCATTGAAGACCAGAATCGCGCCAATCGCACCTTTTACGTCTACAACGAATTGCCTTCGGGCCTGAGCGAAGATGACTTGAGATTTGGTAAACCCAGGAGCGCCACGGTGCGGGAAGAATACCGGCTGCAATTGCAGGAGCGCGATGAATACATCAACCTCAGCATGCGCAACAAGGCCGGACAGGTGGATGAATCCCTGGTGGCACGGCATGTACTGACCTTGTTGCTAGGCCAGTTTCAGTAAGCGTTTGTAGAGAATCGTTATGCGCTTTGCGTCCCTCGGTAGCGGCAGTCGCGGCAACGGCACCCTGGTTGAGCAGGGCGACACCTGCGTGCTGGTGGACTGCGGTTTTTCGGTGAAAGAAACGGAGCGGCGTTTAGCTACACTGGGGCGTTCGGCAGAGTCGATCAATGCCGTACTGGTGACTCATGAACACGGCGATCACATCAACGGGGTGGGTGCTCTGGCACGCAAATACGCGATCCCGGTGTGGGCGACGGAAGGGACTTTTGGCGCGGATCGTTTGGGTGCAAATATCGAAAAAAAACGTATTTGCAGCCATACGTCCTTTGCCATCGGTGATCTTGAAGTGCAACCGTTTCCGGTGCCGCATGATGCGCGTGAACCCTGCCAGTTTGTGTTTGGCAATGGCGACAAACGACTGGGCCTGTTGACCGACGTCGGCAGTCGTACGCCGCATTTGGAACAACAGCTGTCGGGCTGCGATGCGTTGATACTGGAATGCAATCACGACACGCAATTGTTAGCGAACGGTGAGTATCCGCCGTCACTGAAACGACGGGTGGGAGGGGATCTCGGTCACTTAAGTAATGTGCAGGCCGCCGATATTCTCAGCCGATTAGATAACTCGAAACTGACCCAGCTGGTGGCCGCACACTTGAGTGAAAAACACAACACACCGTCGCTGGCGCAGGAGGCGCTTGCCGAAGTACTGGGTTGCGCAACAGACTGGATCAGTGTGGCAGATCAACAAGCGGGATACGATTGGCGGGATGTTTAACGACAAGTGCTAAGGACTAAGTGCTAAGGACTGAGTGGTAGTTTAACCATCCAGTCCTTTAGTCCTTTAGTCCTTAGTCCTTTATTTACAGTGAGCTGAAACCATGAAAAAACTCGATAAACTCTATGCAGGCAAGGCCAAGTCGGTTTATTACACCGACGATGAAAACAAATTGATTCTGCACTACCGTAACGATACCTCTGCCTTTGATGGCGAAAAAATCGAACAGTTGGATCGCAAGGGTGAGATCAACAACAAGTTCAGCGCTTTTATCATGGAGAAACTGGAGGCCGCGGGGGTGCCGACGCATCATGAAGGACTGCTGTCGGCAGAGGAGTCTGTGGTCAAAAAACTTGACATGTTTCCCATCGAGTGTGTGGTGCGTAACATTGCCGCGGGGAGTCTATGTAAACGTTTGGGGATTGAGGAAGGCATTAATCTCAGTCCGCCGATCTTCGAGTTTTTTCTTAAGAATGATGGTCTGCATGACCCGATGATTAACGAATACCACATTCGCTCATTTGCTTGGGCCGATGACGAGGCCATCGAAAAAATGAAAGCGCTGACGTTCAAAGTGAATGACGTGCTGACTCTGTTGTTTGCGGACGCCGATATGCTACTGGTGGATTACAAGCTGGAGTTTGGACGCTTTCAGGGCAAGATTTATTTGGGTGACGAATTCAGTCCCGATGGTTGTCGTCTGTGGGATGTTGAAACCCGCAAAAAACTCGACAAAGACCGTTTCCGCCAGGGTCTGGGTGGGGTGGTCGAGGCCTACGAAGAAGTGGCTCGGCGTGTGGGTGTGGATTTGTCTTAAAATCCGTATCGAGGGACGAGGGTGGATGCCCTCGTTTTTCGTTACCGGGTAATCCGTACACGGATTTTCACCGATTGCCTGGCGCTGCTCTTGCTTAATCCGAAACCCATAGCCTCTATGGGTTTTTCCTTAATTTTTCCGTAAATTGTTCTGATAACCTCATTGAAATTATGAGGATTTTTTTTGCACGCTAAAGTTTGATTTCACCATTGCCGATATTTTCAGACAGTAAGCAGTAAAAGTTTAATCGTCGAGTCCTCATGTTGTACGACGCGTTTGCAATCACAAGGAGGTCGTTTCTAAGGGTGCAACCTAAAGAATACGGTAAGGAATACTGATGTGGATGTGGGGTAATACATGAAATTTCTGTCCAATTTGTCCATCAAAATAAAAATTATTGCCGGCTTCGGCTTGATGCAGGTCATTATTGCGGTGATCTCGGTGAGCGCTTTAGTGAGCCTGTCGGCCATGCAGCAGGATGTGGTGACTATCGCTGACGACATTCAACCGGCAGTGCTCGATGCCAGTGAACTGCAATTCCGATTGGAGAAGGCCAATAGTTCTCTGGGTTTTTATCTGCTGAGTCAAGAAGAGAGTCACAAACAAACCTATCTGGACAGCTTGCAACGGGTCGATGAAATTCTCACCGAGATGCGGGGCATGGTACAGTCCGACGCCAGTATTGCAGAGTCGGTGGAATCGATTGCCGCGGACGTGGAAATCTTTAAAAGTTACCAGAAGCGCATGCTGCACCTGGCCACCAGCGCCGTCGATAATATTCCCGCCATGCGATATGCGGCACAGAACATCAATCCTCTCAGCCAGCAATTGTTGCAACTGGTGAGCGGCATGATCCAGACCGAAAGTGATGAAGAGGCGACGGAGGAACGTCGGCGCCTGCTGCTGGAGCTGGAGAGTTTGCGGTACGGCTGGGCCAATATCATGAATGGCCTGCGGGCCTATCTGGCCTTTCGGGCAGAATCTACAATCACCGAGATGACGCTTTATCGTGAAAGCGTAGAGACCACCCTGGCGCGCATTATGCCATTTGAGGATGCGCTGACTCTGGATCAGGCCGATGCCCTAGAACAGTTTTTACCCCTTAAAGACGAAGTCTTCATCCACCTGGAAAAGGTGGTCGAGCTGCATGGCGGTAAGGCCTGGCGCACCGATGCGCATATAATCCGCACTGAAATCGGCCCATTGCTTGATAGCGTCGGCGGAAAACTGCAAAAACTGGTCGGTGATCTGCGAGCCCGGGTGGTGACCACCAGTGATGAATTGGTCGAGCAGGTCGCCGGTACCAACACCCTGGTGAGTGTGATGTTAATTATTGGATTGGTGTTAGGGGGAGCGATCGCCTGGGCCATCATGAAAGTGATTGTTGCGCCGTTACAAACTGCACTGGATGCCATGGCAGATATTGTGGGTGGTGAAGGGGATCTGACTCGCCGCCTGGATGATTCCAGTCGGGACGAAATCGGCAAACTGGCCCATGGCTTCAACATGTTTGCCAGTATGATCCACCATATCGTCAAAGAAATTATTAGCTATACCAAGCAATTGACCCGCTCGGCGGATCGCTTGAGCGTGATCACGGAAGAAACCAGTTACGGCGTGGATCGCCAACAGACGCAAACCGACGAAGTTGTGGCGGCGGTGAATGAATTGGCGGCAACCGGGCAGGAAGTGGCACGCAATACCGCGGAGGCTGCGGAGGCCGCACAAAATGCCGATACCGCTGCTGCGGAAGGACGGGCTGTGGTGGGCAAAACCATTGATGCTATTGAACGCCTGGCCGAAGAAATTGAGGGTGCCGGTGAGGTGATTAATCGCCTTGAGGCCGATAGTGAGGCCATTGGCGGTGTGTTGGATGTGATTCGTAGTATTGCCGAACAGACCAATTTGCTGGCCTTGAATGCGGCTATCGAAGCAGCCCGTGCCGGTGAACAAGGCCGAGGATTTGCGGTGGTGGCCGATGAGGTGCGCACCCTGGCCTCGCGTACCCAGAAATCGACGTCCGAAATTCAAATTATGATTGAGCGTTTGCAGGTGGGCTCCCGGGAAGCGGTGAAGGTGATTGGCAAGAGTAAAGAGCGTGCCAGCTCAACGGTTAATCAGGCAGTGCAAGCGGGCGCGTCCCTGCAATCTATTTCCGAGGCAGTGACGATCATCAATGAAATGAACGTACAAATCGCCACCGCTGCAGAGGAGCAAAACGCGGTGGCGGAGAATATCAACCAGTCGGTAGTGACGATCAGTGAAATCACAGAGCAGACGGCGGCGGGTGCCCAGCAGACGGCGTCAGCCAGTAACGAACTCAATGAGTTGGCTGAACACCTGTCCGGCATGGTGAAAAAATTTAAGGTCTAGTCAAAAGATAGTGCTGAGTGCTGAGTGCTGAGTTAAAATCAGTGCGTAGGTTGGGCTGCCAACAGTAGACGTCTTACAGCGAGGGACGAAGCCCAACAACGAGGATCTCGAAACCTGAACGTTGGGGTTCGCAAGCTTACCTCAACCTACGCACTGAGGACTGAGTTAAAATCTGCGGGTTTCCCCACTTAGCACTCAGTCCTTAGCACTCAGCACTCAGCACTCAGCACTCAGCACTCAGCACTCAGCACTAAGCACTAAGCACTAAGCACTAAGCACTAAGC
>CAYNYJ010000087.1:0-12554 GCA_964401355.1 uncultured Ectothiorhodospiraceae bacterium
TCAGGTATTTTTCGGAATCAACCCACCTGTTGCACTAGCGAATTGAATTCACGCAGCACTTTGATTAACGATAGGAAAATTATTATGCGAATTAAAAAATGGCTGTTTAGCCTTATCTCGGTTTTGTTTCTGGCCGTTATTATGACGGGATGCGAGCACGGCCACGACCATGGCAACGAACACTCACACGATTCAGAGAAGCAAAATACAGAACAAATGAATACATCAAAAACTCATGATTCTATTGACTAATTTTTAACTGACTAATTGGAAAAATATCAATATGCGCATTCAAGCAATACTTTTCACCCTGGCATTAAGTTATATTTCGTTTAGCAGCATAGCCGGTTCCAATCACGATCATGGCTATTCTCATGACACCATTACTCAACAACAGGCCGAAGACATCGCCACAAAAAATGTCGCCAGACTTGCCGATAAAGACAAAATCGACAAAAGTTGGAAATCAACCCGTATTTCAACATCTGAACAGAAGAAATTTGGTGGCAAAACGGAATGGGTAATCACATTCAACAATAAAAATGTGCAGGATTCTGCCAAACAAACACTGTATATTTTTCTGAGTTTGGCAGGCGAATATCTCGCGGCGAACTACAGCGGAAAATAAACTGCGGTGCAGAGAAAGTACTACGAGCCAACAGGCTTTAGTGAATCACACTGCCTGCGGCACCATCAAACCAACGCGATTAACGCAAAGAACGACAGGCCACCCTCCGGGGTGGTCAGTCCCCTGATCACGCCCTATAGAACCAAGTCGCAAGAAATATTTAAGAGACTTTTTTGATACGTTCTGCCAAGGCCACCAGTTCAGCTTCACCACGCGCAATACCACAATCAGCCATAACTTCTTCCAGCTCAGCACCTTTATGCATCATCTTTCTGGCATGACGATAACTTTGTGACCCTGCCCCATTCATTTCCAGCTGATCCTGTCTTTGACTCAGTTGATGCGCACGTTGCTCCATGTGCGCAACATGTTCACCGAGCTTAACAGCCCCCGCGCAGACCGCACTAAGATCAGATGTCAAAGTGCGTAAGATATCTTTCTGCTGTTCCAGTTGCAGCCGTAGCCGGGAAATTTGTGAATAGACAATAAGCAGTATCACCATCGCTGTGGCCAGTGCCACTACCGCTATCACTTCATAAGAAATGTTCATCATGCCTAATACCTCTATATCACCCACTTTTTTGGGCGGAAGCTTTAATGACCTTTTACCTTTTAAAAGCTGATCTCACGCATATTCATCAATACTGGGTCGATCGCCATCTTTTTTATGTTTCGGTTTTTCAGGCACCGGTTGTTGAGGAGGCTTTCGATGACGCTCTCTACCACCGGGTATCGAACGCGGCTTTGGAATTGGTCTGCTATGTCCTACCGGTGGTATGAGTGTTGAATCCGCCATGACTCATATCCGTGGTGATTTTCAAAAGACTCAAGATTCACGTTTCAGCTCGCCATGTCAGCCCATTCTTCATCACTGAGCAATTTGTTCAAATCCACAAGAATCAATAATTCACCATCGTGGCTCGCCACACCCTGAATAAATTTAGTGCTCTCTTCGGTGCCGACATTGGGTGCAGTTTCAATTTCCGAGGCCTTCAAATCCACCACTTCTGCCACACTGTCCACTAGGATGCCCACCACCTGCTCTTCGGCTTCGATGATCACAATCCGGGTCGCATCATCCATTTCCGCGGCAACCAAGCCAAAACGACTGCGGGTATCAATAACGGTCACCACATTGCCACGCAAATTGATAATGCCCAGTACGTAAATTGGCGCACCCGGGACAGGTGCTATTTCCGTTACCCGCAGTACCTCTTGTACTTGCATGACATTTATGCCGTATTTCTCATTCTCCAGACGAAAAGTAACCCACCTGAGTTCTTCTCCCTCAACCTTGTCACTGGGCTTAAAAGCTGTCGTGCTCATGCTGATTCCACCTTTATAATGTTAATTTTCCGACGCTGCTGTTCCCTTCAAACATAGCTGGCACTCCTCGAGAGTCAATCCTCGTCATTTTTCTGACAGTTACGGCCATCTAAACCTGTAAATGCATGATTCATACCATTTCTGTCATTTTTAGTCCGCAAATGCTGTTCGATCAACCCGCATTCTCTAAACCTGCCTGCAATTGCACACATAACTCATCAATCTCCAACAGAGCACACATTTTGTCGATCACGGTACCCACTAACCACGGACGTCGACTCCTCACCCTGCGCCAACGCACATCTTCAGGCTCCAGGGTCAGTACTTGTGAAATGCTGTCCACCGCCAAACCAAATCGCCCGCCATCAACCAGAACCAGATATTTCATTCGCTCTGACGCAGGCCGACTATCTGCACGTTTATTATCTGGCATGATAATTTGTGCAATATCGACAACTTGCACATTTTGCCCAGCATTTGGCAACAAACCCAGTGCCCAAGGGGCATAACCCGGTAACTCGGTGATTTGTTCTGTCAGTTCCACGATGCCGTGCAATTTTTCCAGTGGCGCTGCCAGGATGACACCCGCGACTTTAAAACTGAGGCACTGAAATTGAGTCTGTGCCCAGGCAGGTTGAATGATTGATAACGCATTCTCAGCCACTTTCGCTACAGGCGGTTTCGCTTCAGTAACCGACACCGTTTCTTTCACTTCCTCCGGTGGCGCTTGTTTTTGGATAAGCTCAACGTCGGATTCAATTGCTATTTCAGTTTGTAGAGGAAGCGCAGGCTCTTCCTCTACGGCAAAAGCCGCTTCACATAACAAGGCATCCAAATACACCCGTAACGCCATTTGTGGCTCAATCAAAGTATGGGCTTCATAAGATTTTTTACGCATGATGAATTAAAAAGTGCCCAATAAAGATGATGTAAAAAACGACTAACTTACCGTTAATAGTACTTTTAACAGTACTATTGTGCCACTACAGACACCGGCAGATGCCCTTGTATTTCAGGCTCCAACAGGTCATTCAACAACTCGCCGTAAGCAAGTGACCCCCGGTCATTCGGTGCCTTGATTGGCAACGGGACACCTAGCATACTGGCTTCGCGAAACTGTGTATCAACGGGGATAACAGACCGCCATAAATAAGTGGCATGGCGCTCACGTAGCAGGCGTAAAGTATGAACAGAAGCACGAGTGCGTCGATCAAACATCGTAGGTAAAATCGTATATGCGGGGACAGCATGATTTGCACGACCAATCATGCTTAAAGTACGCAACATGCGCTCCAAACCTTTCACAGCAAGAAATTCAGTTTGCACAGGAATAATGAGGTGGTCGCAGGCCGCCAGTGCATTCACCATCAGTACGCCCAGCAAAGGAGGGCAATCGATCAGTGCAAAATCGTACTGCGTTTTTAACATCCCCAAAGCATGTTTAACAACCAGACCCATGCCGTCCGAAATACCCAGCTGACGATCGAGGGTGGCCATTGCCGTGGATGCAGGAAGCAATGATAAATTTTCAAACCTGGTTTTTTGTATCAAACGTTTAGGAGGCACCTTAATTCGTGACTGCTGTATTTGAAACAAATTATACAAACTGTCATTCGTCCGATCAGGATCTAGACCAAAGTAAGATGACATAGAGCCATGCGGATCCATGTCAAGCAATAAAGTTCGATAGCCCCGTTGTGCCAACAAACCACCAAGACTGACCACAGACGTGGTTTTTCCAACCCCACCTTTTTGATTCGCGACCGCCCACACCTTCATCTCATCATCCTCCGTTGGGCTGTATCTGGCGCGAAGGTGGTAACAAATAAATCGCGGGCGGCCCTTTTTGAGTGTCCTGTGAAGCTTTTTGTCTAGCCACTTCCCGCTTAGCAGATAAGGTTTTCTCTAACTGCTCTGCCCTATTTGTCCGGCGTGCGATTGCATCGGATAAAACAATAATCTTTATACGCCGGTTTTTACGCCTTCCCTGTGCTGTTTCATTTGTCGCTATTGGCTTGAATTCTCCGTAACCTACTGCTGACAATCGTTGGGGTTTGATTCCTGCCTTTGAGAACAGATGTACAACACTTGCAGAACGGGCCGCAGATAACTCCCAATTGGATGGGAATTCATCCGTATCAATAGGCACGTTATCAGTAAATCCTTCAACCTGCACCTGATTGTCAAAGTCGCTGATAATTTTGGCGACTTTTCGCATCACAGGAATAGCTTGGGGCTGAAGCTGAGCTATTCCACTCAAAAATAGTATGCTCGACTTTATCTCTATCTCAATCCACAAATCATTATTTTTAATTTTAACTAAATTTTTCTCAATCAATGGAGACAAACCCTTTTCAATGCGCGACGATATTTTTTCAAGATTAATTTTATCTTCTTTACTCGCCTCAACTCCACCATAAGTTGCTGGATTGAATGCATCTTCATTCGACGAAGATTCATTGTTTGATTGTATTGGCCGAGAAATAATCGGCGGTTTTAATGGGTTATTAAATTTAATAGGAAGACCCGATGATGACGGATCAAAGGCTGCTGAAATAGAATCTGAAAGCACACGATACTTCCCTTCATTCACCGAAGATATCGAATACATCACAACGAAAAATGCAAACAAAAGAGTAATAAAATCAGCGTAGGAAACTAACCAGCGTTCGTGATTAGCATGTTCTGCCGGCTTTTTTTTTCTGGCCATAATCAATCACCATAATCTGCCAAATCTGTCTGTAGAAACAGCCTGAAGAATTAGCCAACGAATCCTTGTAATTTGGTTTCTATATTACGAGGATTTTCGCCTTCAGCGATGGAAATAACTCCTTCTATAATCATTTCATGAAGTTGAGATTGGGCATGAATTTGTGATTTTAGTTTTCCTGCAACTGGCAGAAAAAATAAATTTGCCAATCCAATACCATAAATCGTAGCAACAAAAGCCGTCGCAATTCCAGAACCTAATTTTGAAGGATCTGCTAAATTCTGCATCACATGAATAAGCCCCATTACCGCGCCAATAATTCCAATGGTCGGGCTGTATCCACCCATATTCTCAAATACTTTTGCTGCCTCGTTCCCAAAATGTTCTTTCGCATCAAGTTCAACTTCCATAACACGACGAATGATATCCGGCTCACTGCCATCCACAAGTAATTGCAAACCTTTTTGAGCGAATGGATCCGTTTCATTTTCAGCAATATCCTCCAGCCCCAAAAGCCCTTCCTTGCGCGCAATATTGCTCCATTCCATTATTTTTTTAATAGCTTCATCACTACGCAGTCGAGGAGGAAATATAACTAGAACCACCATTTTGATCGATGCCATAAACACCTTAAGAGGTGTTTGTAACATTACAGCGCCCACAGTCCCACCAACAACAATCAAACAGGCAGGCCCGTTAATTAGCGACGTTACATGCCCTCCTTCAAGAACTTGGCCGCCAAGGATTGCACCAAAAGCAATGATCAATCCAATTACACTTAAAATGTCCATACTAATTTTTAACCGATAATGCCTTGCCGACATCATCTAAAGATAAAATATAATCAGCCAGACCGGCATCCACTATTGCTGATGGCATACCGTAAACAACACACGTTGCTTCATCCTGTACCCAAACCTGTGAGCCACTTTGTTTGATTTTTTTAACCCCTTCTTTACCATCAGATCCCATACCAGTAAGCACAATAGCCAATGTTGATCCGGGATAAAACTTTGCCACTGATGAAAATGTTATATCCACACAAGGTTTATAATTTTGATTCGCATCACTTTCACTTATATGCACACTGGTCTTTCCACCACGTTTTTCTAATTCCATCTGCATTCCTCCCGGAGCTAGCAAGGCCAAACCTGGTTCCAATAGATCTCCATTTTTTGCTTCACGAACTGTAATGGCACATGCAGAATTTAGACGTTCAGCAAACGCTGCGGTGAAACTACCCGGCATATGTTGAATCAATACAATCGGTACAGGAAAATCAGCCGGGAGCTGTTTAAGGACATTCTGTAATGCAACAGGCCCTCCAGTAGAGGTTCCAATAGCAACTAGCTTAGTTTTATTACGTTGAAAACTAACCGCACTAGCGGGTCTACGTGTAGACGTTATTTGTTCAGATTCTCTAGTTGATTTTATAGGAAGTTTATTTTTCAGCGATGGCGTAGAACGTGAGGCACTGGTTGTTCGTGTAGCCGCAGAAATATATCGGGAAATCCGTTTTTGTCCCACAGCAAGTACACGCTCACAAAGGACACGGCGTGCCTCATCTCGATCATTAGAGATATCTTCAAAACGTTTCGGAAGGAAATCGACCGCACCCGCATCCAATGCATCCAGTGTTGCGCGTGCACCATCTGTTGTTAGTGAAGAAAACATTAAAATAGCCGTGGGGCTAGCCGCCATAATTTTCCGTGTAGCCGTAATGCCATCCATAATGGGCATTTCTACATCCATGGTGATCACATCAGGCTTCAGCCGCGAGGCCTTACTTACCGCTTCCATACCGTTTTCCGCGCTATCGATTACTTTTATCTGTGGATCAGATTCCAGCATTTCAGTAACACGACGTCGAAAAAAACGAGAGTCATCCACCACTAATACGCGCACAGACATCAGCCATGATCCTCTGCAAATGAAAAACTTTCACGTATATTTTTTGGGATATAGATTCGATTATTATTCATCATGTGTTAGTCAGGATTAAACCTATAGGTCATTTCTTAATACATTTACTTTGTATGTTTCACATGCGGGCGATTAAATTTTTCGCACATATCTTTGCATCAGACCAGGAATGTCTAATATCAAAGATATTCTTCCATCACCCGTGATAGTTGCTCCTGCAAGCCCTTTCATGCCATGTAATAATGCGCCTAATGGTTTAATCACGACTTCTTCCTGACCTATAAGTTGATCAACAATAAATCCGACACGTTGTGCTCCTATACTCACCACAACAACATGCCCTACATCTGGAAATTGATCATTTTGAGATCCAGCAATCAACCAATGACGGAGATAAAAAAGAGGAAGCGCTCTGTTTCTCACCATAACGACTAACTGTCCATCAACAATATTGGTGCTGGTTAAATCGAGATGAAATATTTCATTTACGTTGGCAAGTGGCAAAGCAAATATCTGGTTTTCAAGCATCACCATCAAAGTAGGCATGATAGCTAACGTCAGCGGAACCTGAATCCGAATGATGCTACCTCGTCCTTCTTTTGAATCTATTTCAACAGTACCGTTAAGTTGCTCTATTCGTGTTTTTACAACGTCCATGCCAACACCGCGTCCAGACACATCGGATATTTCTGCCTTGGTAGAAAACCCCGGAGCAAAAATCAAATTAAAGCAATCAGTATCACTCAGACGCTCGGCCGTCTCCTCATCCATCATGCCTTTATCCACTGCTGCACGCCTAAGCACGTCCGGATTCATTCCTTTTCCATCATCCTGAATCATCAGCAAAATATGATCACCCTCTTGTTCTGCTGTCAGCACCACGGTACCCACACGTGGTTTACCAGCCGCTTCTCGTATCTCGGGTGTTTCTATACCATGATCCACGGCATTTCGAACTAAATGAACCAATGGATCCGCTAATGCTTCAACCAGATTTTTATCAAGATCCGTATCTTCACCCTGCAACTCAAGACTAACCTCTTTTTTAAGGTTTCTTGCCAAATCACGCACCACACGAGGAAAACGACCAAACACCTTTTTTATTGGTTGCATGCGAGTTTTCATAACTGCGGCCTGAAGGTCTGATGTCACCACATCCAGGTTTGCGACGACCTTAGCCATCTCATCATCACGTTCGGCCAGGCCCAAAGTCGCGACGCGATTTCTTACCAACACCAGCTCACCAACCATATTCATGATATCGTCAAGACGTTTTGTATCAACACGAACTGTCGTTTCTGCCTGTACTTGGGGAGAATCTTTCTGTGTCGTGGCTACCTCTGTAGATGCTTTATGTCCTTGAGCAGACTTCTTTTCGGGTTTTCCCTTTACCGTTTTTTTTGTCTTAACAGATGCTTTAAGAGTTTTTTCTGCACTTTTCGTGGGCACAGGTCGCCCCTTGGGTGCAACATTTTTTTCAGATTTTCCATCTTTATTATCTACGGCAGAAGGTGCTGCAGCTCCATGCAACTGATCAAGCAGGGCCTCAAATTCATCATCACTAATTTCATCATCCGCTGCGGGGAGGGAGTCTGAATTTGTAAACGCCGTTCCTGTAGCCGAGGTGCCAATCGGCTTATCATTCTGCACACCTCCATGCTTTCCTTCACCATGCAACTGATCAAGCAATGCTTCAAATTCATCTTCTGTGATTTCATCGCTATCACTTGTTGCGACAGAAGGTGATGTTTGAGCAGCATCAATAATAGCCTCAAAATCAGCTTCTAAAGCATCTGCCTCCGATGCATCATTCTCTTGCGCAGAGCTAGTGGTAACACTAGTTTCTGCATCAGGATTAAGTAAGGCATCCAACTGCAATAATAATTCAGGCGGGGCCGACATTGGTTCTTCACCTGAACGAATTTGGTCAAACTGGTCATTCACCACATCCAGCACGGGTAAAATAACATCCATCAATTGCGAATCAACTTCACGTTCACCATTGCGTAATGAATTGAACACATCTTCAGCACGGTGACAGATTTCAACAAGTCCGTTAAGACTCAAAAAACTGCCACCACCCTTTATGGTGTGGAACCCGCGAAAAACTGCATTTAAAAGTTCGGTATCGTTCGGACGTTGTTCAAGCTCAACCAGCTGCTCACCTAACTGCTCAAGGATTTCCCCTGCTTCAACCAGAAAATCTTGTAACAACTCTTCATCATCATCCATTGCCATACTAAACCCTTTTTACCCTATACCTTAATGATAAAATGTTAAAAACCTAAGCTTGACAACAAATCATCAACCTCATCCTGACCACTGACAACATTACTTTTTCTCACGCCAGGAACCTGTGGCCCTTCTGCTTTAATTTTATCCTCTTGATTATTTTCTTTTGTAGGGGTGGACATTCTTGAACCTGTTATTCTAACCAGTTCCACAAGATTACCTTCAACTTCTTCCACAAGTTCAATGACCCGAGTTATTATCTGGCCAGTCAAATCCTGAAAATCCTGTGCCATCATTATTTCGTTCAGGCCGGATCGAATTGATGACGTATCCTGTTCGGCTTCTTTGAAAAATTTCTCCAATTTCGTACTTAATTCACGAAACTGTTCGACAGACATTTCCCGTCTTTTAAAATTCTGCCACGCATCACCCAGCTCACTAATTTTCATTGAAAGTGAATCACATTTGGGCATTGTGTTTTCTACTGCGGTCAGTGACCGATCAGCAGATTGTTGGGTCATCGTAATCACGTGACGAAGGCGAGTACGAGCATCAGGAATTTCATCTTCAGCCAGTTCATCAATACGGGTATCTTCACAAAAAGCATTCAGCGCATCGTGAAGCTGTCGAGTCATTTTTCCTACTTCATTAAACAATCCTGTTTCTCGCGCTGTGGAGATATAATCCAGCATCTCTTTTGCGAGTTTTTCATTACCTTCCTGCATTGCACGCACCATATCCTCTGCGTGTTCGAGAACATCCTCATCAAAATATGCTGAATTATTCTGTATATCACTGGCCATAATTATCCTCCACCCTCAATACGCTCGAATATTTTATCGATTTTTTCTTTTAATGTTTGCGCAGTAAAAGGTTTAACGATATAACCATTCACACCTGCTTCTGCCGCTTCAACTATTTGTTCCCGTTTCTGCTCGGCAGTCACCATTAACACCGGTAAACTCGCCAAACTGGCATCGGCACGAACTTCTCTTAACAGGTCAATCCCCTGCATCCCAGGCATATTCCAATCGGTAACCAGAAATTCGATTCCCCCCCCTTTCAAAATTGGCAATGCCGTCAGGCCATCATCCGCCTCCAACGTATTGGTGTAACCCAAATCACGTAGCAGGTTTTTAATAATTCGTCTCATCGTAGAGAAATCATCCACAATGAGAATTTTTACGTTATTATCCAAGACACCCTCCGATTCCAGGTCAGTTCATATTCAATTATTCAAGAGTGCGCGTGTTATACACCGTTTACCCATTGCGTCATACGCGATTGCAGTCGTATCACTGCTTGACTGTGAATCTGACATACTCTTGATTCGCTAACGCCAAGAATAGATCCAATTTCACGTAAATTAAGCTCTTCATCGTAATATAAAGTCATAACCAAACGTTCACGCTCCGGTAGCCCGGCTATTGCATCAGCGAGGCTGCGTTTGAAATCAGCAGTTTGTAACCCTTCTAGCGGCCCTTTTACTTTTTGAGTTAAGGTCTCTGCGCCACCATGAGACTCAACATCCAATTCCTCGTAACTAAAGACACGATGCCCACTCGCTTCTTGCAATAACCGGTGATAATCCTCCAGGGACACATTCAGTTCTTTGGCGATTTCCTGATCACGAGCGTCGCGGCCTGTGCTATTTTCAATATTTCGTACCACCTCGGCAACCATCCTCGCTTTACGATGCACTGAGCGAGGGGCCCAATCATTTTTGCGGATTTCATCCAGCATCGCGCCGCGGATTCGAATTCGTGCATAAGTTTGAAAGCTCGCACCTTGAGTCGCGTCGTAGTTCTTTAATGCTTCCAATAAACCAATCATTCCGGCCTGAATGAGGTCATCTTGTTGCACACTCGGTGGCAACCGTGCCATCAAGTGATACGCAATGCGTTTAACTAAAGGTGCGTACTGCTTGACCTGTGCATCAAAATCAATGTGCTGATCAAAACTTTGATCATAGGCTTGCGCTTCAGAATACATAACCGCTCCACTCATAACGATGCTCCTGTTCCTTGCTGGCTGGCCAAAATTAGCCTCTCCACGAAAAACTCCAACTGGCCACCAGCAGTTGCTGGTACTGGCCAAGTATCAATTTTGTTGGCAAGTTTCTTGAATGCCAGAGCCGATTTACTACGAGGATAGGCTTCCACTACTACCCGTTGTTTTTGTATTGCCTTCCGTAAATACTCGTCATAAGGGACAACGCCCATAAAATCCAAGGCCGCGTCCAGATAACGATCTGTCACTCTCATGATTTTGTTGTAGAGAGCTCTTCCTTCCTGCGCGCTGCGTACCATGTTGGCGATAATACGGAATCGATATATGCCATATTCACGATTGAGTAACTTGATCAACGCATAAGCATCAGTAATCGATGCTGGCTCATCGCACACCACCACCACAATTTCCTGCGCTGCACGAGAGAAAGTTACAACGTTGTCGGAAATACCTGCGGCAGTATCAACAATGAGTACATCTGGTGCGTAACTGAGTTCACTAAAAGCACTGATGACACCGGCATGTTGCGCTGTACTCAATTCCGCCATTGCTTGCAGACCAGAAGCAGCAGGAACAACACGCATTCCCTGTGGCCCAACACACATCACCTCTTCCAGGGTACGCTCACCATTCAATACGTGAGACAGGTCGTATTTGGGATGCAGACCTAGCATCACATCAACATTGGCTAGACCCAGATCAGCGTCCATTAACATCACATCTTTTCCCTGACTTGCCAGACAGACGCCAATATTCACCGAGACATTGGTTTTACCCACGCCTCCTTTACCACTTGTTACTGCAATCACTCGCACCGGCTGTGGTTTGGCCATTCGGCGTAACCCCGCTGCTTGATCAATTGTTTCAGCCATGAGCATTCGCCACCATCCCGCTAAACGCTAAGTTTAAAGATTCTTTTTCCAAAGCCTGATTGGTTTCCTGTGCGATAAGCACTGCACGATTTATCAATGTATGTCCCCGTGCTATATGAATATCTTCTGGTACCCGTTGTCCATCACTCACATACGCGATGGGTAAATTATTTTCCATAACCGCTGACAATGCGCCCCCCAGACTGGTGGTTTCATCCACCTTTGTCAGAATGCAACCATCCAGTTTAACCTCACCAAAAGCGTTAACAATTTCTCGCAAACCGGCACGGTGAGTTGTAGTGGATAAAACCAGATAGGTTTTAATACACGGCGCACTTTCTTTAATGAGTTGAAATTGTTCAGTGAGACGAATGTCTCGTTGGCTCATACCAGCAGTGTCAATCAACACCAAATCCCGGTCAGACAACATTTTTAACGCTTCCACCAGTTCTTCATGCGTATTAGCTATGCGCACAGGGATATCGAGAATGCGACCATAGGTGCGTAACTGTTCGTGTGCGGCGATACGATAACCATCAGTGGTGACCATGGCGACACGCTCACTGCCATGTCGTAGCGCATATCGTGCAGCCAATTTGGCAATGGTTGTTGTTTTGCCAACACCGGTGGCACCGATCAATGCAACCACGCCACCTTGATCCAGAAAATCGCTGCTATCGACGGGTAAGCTATGGGCTAAAATCGCCAGCGTATGCCGCCAGGTATTTTCGAAATCATCATGCTCACCGGTAGCATCGGCAATACGTACGCAGATGGTCGGGCTCAAACCCAGCTCCAAAAGACAGCGTGTTAATTTTGCTCGTTGAGGATTACGGCGATTCAACTCACCCCA
>CAYNYJ010000088.1:0-12267 GCA_964401355.1 uncultured Ectothiorhodospiraceae bacterium
AGCTTGCCCTCTTACCGTGAGTCAGAGTTGCACTTACAAATTGAATTCACGGATTTAAAGTTATAGAAAAATATCTAAATGCTTTGCTCACGCAAATACAAGAATTGCCAGATGAAGACGAAAAACACATGCTAAGCAAACTTGGCAGCGGATCTGAAAATGCATGGCTTAGATTTTTTCAGCATTTAGTGAACCAAAAGCACCCAGAGTATGAGCCATTAGAACTAATTGACTGGAAAGAACGGCAGGATCAGGAATTGCAAGATACGGGTAGAAAATTGGGAACTATCATTGAAAAATTCATAAAACAAACAGTTATTAGTACGCTGAAAAATTTGTTTGGTGATGACTGGGATATTGAAATTGGTGCAATACAGCGTGAATGTGTTAATAGAGCAGCGCAGGAAACTGAAAAGCTCTACAAAGAAGGGCTAGGACGGAAAACCATACCTTGGACCGATATGTTTTTTGTAAGTGATTATAAAGCGATAATAGAAAAATTTTGGGCAAAAATGCCAAGCCAGACTCTAGTTGGTTTCAAAAGCTTTAATGAGGTATTTTCAATCGATTGTGGCTATGGGTTTAATAGCAAAGCTGAAAAGATTAAGTGGCTATCGTTCTTTAACTCGTATAGAAACAACTGGGCCCATGCTGGCACAAAAGAGAAAGGATTAAACCGAAGTGAGGTGGACTTTCTGCAATCAATACATGATCACTTACTAGGATAGGTTTACAAATCAAAAGGGGTAGCATCGTTCATTTTCTCTCAATGGCAGGCCCGTAGGGCGCAATAGCATAGCGTATTGCGCTGCATGTATTCTGGTCGACCTTGCAGAACTATAAGGATCACATTCGGTGCAATGCCCTTCGGTTATTGCGCCCTACAAAACAATGCTTCAATTTTCTAAATCACTGCGCAACTTTGGCGATTCAATTTTTGAGGAAACCCTCAAAAAAAAAATCGAACAGCTCGATGCCAAACTTCTGCCTTTGCAACAGGGGTTGTCTACTGGAGGTTATGCGCTTTATGACGCATTCACGGTGATGATTATTGGGGTTTCTGAACACGATAACGCTCTGCACGTTAAAGCTGGAATTTTTTATCGCGGGGTGATTGCCGGGTGCAGTTGTGCGGATGATCCTTCGCCGACGGATGTGACGACTGAATATTGTGAGGTGGTGTTTGAGATTGATCGGGAGACGGGGGAGGGGACGGTTTCGCTGGTTTCGAAGTAGGTTGGGGTAAGCTTGCGAACCCCAACGCGAGTTCGGTGGAGGTTCCGCAGCTGATTATTCGGTTGTTTTATTTTCTTCCGGGCGGAAGCTGCGTGTTCATTTGGCACATTCCTGTACCTCACCCTCCGGGCGACCTTCGGTCGTGTGGAACGGCTATCCTGCCGTTTCGTTATTACTTTTGAGTGGCCAAAAGAAACAGAACGAAAGAAAAGACCACCCGCGGTACTCAGCGAGGGATGACGGGACTGAACTGCGTCGTAGATTGGCTAGTGGCTTCCATTCCCTCTCCCCTTGAGGGGAGAGGGTTGGGGTGCCAACAGTAGGCGCTTTAGGCGAGGGGTGGAACGCTCGGTGGTTGTGTCATGAACCCTCACCCTAACCCTCTCCCAGTTTTGGGAGAGGGAATGGTTTAGCCGTTGACCTTAACTCCCTCCGATGCAGCCGCGCATCGCAGCCTTCATTGGGGTAAGCAATTGTTGTTTAAACGTAGCGAATTTATTTTTGCGCCAATAGAGGCGAGAAGTGCAGGATGCCCGTGTAGCGGGCAACTCGTAGGGTACTCTTTCTTTTGGTTACTTTTTAGCATGTCCCCTCGGGTACTTTGAGCAAGTAAAGAACAGTGACTCGCAGCCTTCCGCAGGAAATTAAACAAGCCTCTGCGCCAGCTAGGCTGAGAAACCACGCACAATCTCTCGTTGGGGTTCGTTCCTTTTATGCCCTTTGGGTACACCCCAACCTACGGACTGAAAATCCTCGTACACGTTTTCATCTGCACTGCGTGGGCACAAACAACGTGCCCACCCTACAAAACGAGCCTTCACCAAAATGACAGAAGAAAAAACCACGCAACCTCCCCCCACCCACGACTTGCGGTACAATCCGCCCTCATCCAAATAACGCAAACAACACCAGCAACATCCACGTGACAAACCCCCACCTCGGCAAACACAAGCTCGAACCTTGCTGGCAGATGCATTCACCGCTAGCTCGCCACGGCGCGCCACTGGAGTTGCTGGACTGGCTGCTTGACCCTTCTTCGCTGACGCGCCGTTTGCAACACGCCTGCGGGGGACAGTTCCGCGTCGAACCCGTCAGCCAGCAGTGGCAACGGCCGATGCTTAACGAGGCACAGGCCTTGGGTGTGTTGCCGCACGAGCGCTGTTTCGTGCGCGAGGTGCGGCTGTTGTGTGATGACCAGCCGTGGGTATTTGCGCGCACGGTGATTCCGATTTGCAGCTTGAGCGGGCCGCGTCGTCGGCTCTCCCGGCTCGGTAAAAAACCACTGGGTGCGGTGTTGTTTGCGAATCCGTCGATGCGGCGCAGCGCTATCGAGATTGCCAAATTGTCACCCGGCCAGCCCTTGTTCACGCGTGCGACAGCTCAGCTGCCGCAACAACCCGCCGCTATCTGGGGGCGACGTTCGGCCTTTTTCCTCAACCACCAGCCGCTGCTGGTAAGCGAGATTTTTCTGCCGGCTCTTTTGTCCTCGTCAAGCCCTGCCCACATCAAACAGAGTCAGCTACAGTAGCAAGCCATGAATGCCTCCCCCAGCACATCCACCCTTAACTGGGATCGCATCAAAGAGCGTAGTTATTACTACGCCCTGCTGATGCGCATGAACCGACCCATTGGGACCTATCTGCTATTATGGCCGACAGTGTGGGCGCTATGGATTGCGGGCGAGGGCAACCCCAATCCCAGTGTAACGCTGGTGTTTGTACTGGGGGTGGTGCTGATGCGCTCCGCCGGTTGTGTGATCAACGACTACGCCGATCGGGATTTCGACCCGCACGTGGCGCGCACCCAAAACCGGCCCATTCCCGCAGGCAAGGTCACCCCCAAAGAGGCGCTGATTTTATTCGTGGTACTGTGCCTCGCCGCCTTTGGGCTGGTGCTGAGCATGAATTGGCTGACCATCGGCCTGTCGGTGGGCGGCGCGATCCTGGCGGGCATTTATCCCTTTATGAAACGCCACACCTATTTGCCGCAGGTGTTTTTGGGGCTGGCCTTTGGCTGGGCGATCCCCATGGCGTTTGCCGCGCAGACTGGCGAGGTGCCGGTGGTGGCGTGGTTGCTGCTCATCGCCACGGTACTGTGGGCCACCGCCTACGACAGCATGTACGCGATGGTGGACATTGAGGACGACCTGAAGATCGGGGTAAAATCCACCGCCATTTTATTCGGCGATGCCGACCGCATCATTATCGGTAGCCTGCAACTGATGTTCCTGCTGACCATGTGGATGGTTGGCAATCGTTTAGAACTGGGCATTTTTTATTATCTCGGCCTGCTCGCGGCTACTGCCTTCGGGGTGTACCAGCAGTTCCTGATCTACGACCGCAGTCAAGAGGGCTGCTTTAAAGCTTTTCTCAACAATCACTGGTTCGGCGCGGTGATCTTTGCCGGACTGCTACTGAATTACTGGTTTGCCGAGAAGGTTGTTGAAGGGATTGTTAAAGGGATTGTTGATCCCGCCATCGGAGGCGCTTAAAAGAATGTTGTTGTCCTGGTTAGCCGTCTCTGGCGGTCTGATTTTACTGGTGCTGAGCGCCGAACGTTTTGTCCACGGTGCCGCAGGGTTGGCGCGCAACCTGGGCGTATCGCCGCTGATTATCGGCATGACCATCATGGGCTTTGGCACCTCAGCACCGGAGATGCTGGTCTCCGCCATGGCCGCCAGTAATGGCAATCCCGCCATCGGCGTGGGTAACGCGCTGGGCTCCAACATCGCCAACATCGCCCTGGTGCTGGGTATCACTGCGCTCATCGTGCCGCTATCGGTGGATTCCCGCATCCTGCGCCGCGAATATCCGATGCTGTTTGCCATCACCGTGCTGGCCGGGGCCTTGCTGTGGGACGGCGAACTGGACGTCATGGACGGCAGCATCCTGCTTGCTGGCACCGGTTTATTGGTCGGCTGGATGATTTGGGTGGGCAAACAGGCGCAGCCCGCAGCCGTCGCGACCTCGACCACAGCGCCCACGCCTGACCCATTACAAAATGAATTCGAGAGCGAAATCCCCACCGACCTGAGCACCGGCCGGGCGCTGATCTGGGTAGTGCTGGGCCTGCTAGTACTGGTGCTAAGTTCCAAACTGCTGGTGTGGGGCGCGGTGGCTATCGCGCGTGACCTGGGGATCAGCGATTTGGTGATCGGACTCACCATTATTGCCGTCGGCACCAGCCTGCCGGAGCTGGCAGCAACGTTAATCAGCGCTCTCAAGGGCGAAAACGACATGGCAGTGGGCAATATCATCGGCTCCAACATGTTCAACCTGCTGGCAGTGCTGGGCCTGCCGGGGCTGATCGCTCCGAGTATCTTGGCACCGGAGGTGATGCAGCGTGACTTCCCCATCGTGGTAGCATTGACCATTGCTCTGTTCCTGATGGCTTACGGCTTCCGGGGCCCCGGCCGAATTAGCCGCGTTGAAGGTGGCTTGTTGCTGGCTTTCTTTATCGCTTACATGGGCTGGTTGGGCATCACCAGCCTAGCGTAATTTTTGGCTTGAACCGCGACAGAAGCGACACTGACAACACCATGAACGACAGCAAACTCCAACAACTGGCCCGTGCGGTGATCGACACCGAGGCTAAGGCCGTGGCCGATTTGAGCGAGCGCATCGGCCCCTCTTTCGTGCAGGCCTGCAAATTTATGTACGAGTGCAAGGGCCGCATCGTGGTGCTGGGGATGGGCAAATCCGGGCACATCGGCGACAAGATCGCCGCCACCCTGGCCAGCACCGGCAGCCCCGCCTTTTTCGTCCACCCCGGCGAGGCCAGTCACGGCGACATGGGCATGATCACCACTGACGACGTAGTGCTGGCATTGTCCAACTCGGGCGAAACCAGCGAAATCCTCACCATTCTGCCGCTCATCAAACGCCTCGGGGTGCCGTTGGTCGCACTCACGGGCAATACCACATCCACCCTGGCTCAGGCCGCCGATGCCCACCTCGATGTGAGCGTCGAAAAAGAGGCCTGCCCGCTGGGACTGGCGCCCACCTCCAGCACCACCGCGGCACTGGTGATGGGCGACGCGCTGGCGGTCTCGCTGCTGGAGCAACGCGGATTCACCGCGGACGACTTTGCCCTCTCTCATCCCGGCGGCTCGCTGGGACGCCGCCTGTTACTGCACGTCGAAGACATCATGCACAACGACGAAAAAATTCCCTGCGTGACCGAAACTGCCAGCCTCAGTGCAGCGCTGCTGGAGATGACCCAAAAGGGGCTGGGGATGACCGGTATCGTCGCTGCCGATGGCAAATTGATCGGCATTTTCACCGACGGTGACCTACGTCGGGTACTGGATCACGGCGAAGTTAATGTGCACCAGGTCAACATCGCCGAAGTGATGACCCGGAATTGTAAAACCGCTCAACCTCGGCAACTGGCGGTCGAAGTTCTCAGCCTGATGGAGACACACAAAATTAATTCGCTGATGGTGGTTGATGACAACCAGCAGCCCGTCGGCGCGCTCAACATGCACGACCTGCTGCGCGCGGGTGTTGTTTGAAAAGACAGTGCTAAGTGCTAATAAATTATTCTCCAGGAAAAAACATGCAAGATATCTTCGACAAAGCCGCACAAATCAAACTGCTCATCTTTGATGTTGACGGGGTGCTCACCGATGGTCGGCTGATTTTTGGTGACGACGGCCAGGAATACAAGGCCTTTCATTCGCGTGACGGCCACGGCATGAAAATGCTACAGCGCAGCGGAGTGGAAGTCGGCATCATCACCGGGCGCACCTCCAAGGTGGTCGAACACCGCATGGCCAACCTCGGCATCCAGCATGTCTATCAGGGTAAGCTGGAAAAACTGCCGGCCTTTGAAGAGCTCATCGCCAAACTTAAACTCAAACCCGAGCAGGTGGCTTATATGGGTGACGACGTAGTGGATCTGCCCATCATGTTACGGGTAGGCTTGGCGGTGGCCACCCACGATGCCCATGCGCTGGTCAGCAAGCACGCCCATTGGCAAGCACCGCACAACGGCGGGCAGGGTGCGGCACGGGATCTTTGCGAGCTGATCATGGAAGCGCAGGGCACCCTCGATGCGGCACTGCAACACTACTTCAACTGATCCCCGAATAATCCCAATCCAGCCTTTTTTGCACCCCGAGCCGCTACCCTGAATGTTACTGCAACACCGCCTGCGAAAAACCCTTGTCCCTTTGCTGGCGACATTTATCGCCGCGCTAAGCGTATGGCTGTTTCAGGATCAACCCGACAAAGGACCGACCGTGACCACCGCCACCCAGGATGCATCAGACTCCTTCATGGAAAACTTCACCACTACCGTATTAGACGCCCAGGGACACCTGCAATATCAACTTCAGGCCGAGCATATGGCACACTATGCCGATGATGATCGCAGCGAATTTATCAAGCCCCAATTTACCGCCTTTCAAGCCGATGGCCAGCGCTGGACAGCGCTCGCCGAAACCGGTCGTGCACTGGGCGGTACAGAGCAGATCCTGTTGAATGGTGCCGTGACTATTCAACGAAAAACTAATGCCAGCGCGGCACCCAGCCTGGAAATCCACACCCGTGATGTGCGGATTCAACCGACGGATAATTATGCCGAAACCGCACAGCACACCACGATTATGCACGGCCAGGGGGAACGAAAAGCCACCATCAAGACCGTCGGCTTGCAGATCTATTTCCGCGAAGGACAGATGACATTGCTATCGCAGGTGAGAGGGGTTTATGCGCCGTAATCAAAAATTTACCGGACTTTTGATGCTGGGCCTGATGTTGGCCTGCTCGTTCAATGCCAGCCTGATGGCCAGCACCGATGACATCCAGCAACCCATTCACATCGAGGCCGACCGCGCGGAGATCGACGAGCTGCGGGGAGTGATGACTTACACTGGCCGCGTAGTGCTGCGCCAGGGCGGCATCGAAGTGCGTGCCGATACCGTGGTGGTCATCACCAAAGACGGCGAACTGCAACGCATCACCGCACAGGGCCAACCCGTACACTATTCACAACGACAGACAC
Source organism: uncultured Ectothiorhodospiraceae bacterium (assembly GCA_964401355.1). Classification (GTDB taxonomy): domain Bacteria; phylum Pseudomonadota; class Gammaproteobacteria; order SZUA-152; family SZUA-152; genus SZUA-152. Next base: position 7,243 of record CAYNYJ010000088.1, read on the forward strand.
CGCTACATGCGAGTGAAACCGATGTGCGCGGCGTCAGCCAGCGCATGGAATACGACGCCAGCAGCAAACAGATTCTACTGTTAGGCAAGGCCGAATTCTGGCAGGGGAATAATCGTTTCAGCGGTCACCGCATCCAGTACGACCCGGCAGCCGAAAAGATCATCGCCAGTGCAGGAAATGCCAGCGATGCCGCATTGGACGGCGAAGCTGCGCCGCGTGTCACCGTAACCATTCAGCCCAGGTCCCGGAAAGCAGCGAGTCCCACAACCATCGCGCCCAACAGCATCGCGCCAATCGATACGCCGCAACCATGAGTAGCCTGGTTGTCCGCGATCTCGCCAAACAATATCAATCACGCAAGGTGGTCAAGCAGGTATCGCTGAACGTGGACAATGGCGAGGTAGTTGGTCTGCTCGGCCCCAACGGCGCTGGCAAGACCACCTGTTTTTACATGATCGTGGGGCTGATTGCCTGTGACCACGGCCAGATCACACTCAATGGGCAAGACATCACCCACCACCCGCTGCATGCCCGCGCCCAATTGGGGATCGGTTATCTGCCACAAGAGGCTTCGGTATTTCGCAAACTCAGTGTCGCCGACAACCTGCTGGCAATTCTGCAAATCCGCAAAGACCTCAGCCCCCAGCAGCAACAGTCCAAGCTGGATGAACTACTGGGTGAATTGCACATCAGCCACATCCGCGACTCGCTGGGAATGAGCCTTTCCGGTGGCGAACGGCGGCGGGTCGAGATCGCCCGGGCGTTGGCCACGGAACCCAAATTCATCCTCCTGGATGAACCCTTTGCCGGCGTTGACCCCATTTCCGTGCTCGATATTCAGCGTATAATCAATCACTTAACAGAGCGGGGTATCGGTGTGCTAATTACCGACCATAATGTGCGAGAAACCCTCGGAATTTGTCACCGCGCCTACATCATGAATGTCGGTGAAGTCATCGCCCAGGGTACGCCGGAAGAAGTTCTTAAAGATTCTCACGTAAAGGACGTTTACTTAGGGCAAGACTTCAAACTCTAGAGCCCACCGCAGCTTTTAAATGTGACGGAAAATAAATGTTTGTCAAGACTTCAACCTCTTAGAGTTTGGAGTAAACTAATATAAAACGCCGAGCAAATTCGACGATATCATTACTAACCAAAAACGATTACAAAAACAGCATAAATGAAGCAAACACTACAGCTTAAACTGGGTCAGCATCTGACAATGACCCCCCAGCTGCAACAGGCGATCCGTCTGCTACAGCTCTCCACTCTAGAACTGCAAACAGAGATTCAGGAAGCCCTTGAGTCTAATCCGATGCTGGAGATCACCGAGGAAGCCGCAGCCGAGCGCCACGACGAAACCAACGACGACGGAATCACCAGCAACGATGCCCACGACAATCAATCTCGCTCCGTAACCAGTGCGGATGCTGGCGACAGCGAACATTCCGCCAATGAAAACATCGAAAAACTCGATGTCTCCGAAACCGCTGTCGATAAACAGCGGCAAGAAATTCCCAACGACCTGCCGACGGATAGCGACTGGGAAGACACCTACGATTCTTACGCGGAATCGTTCACCAACACCCGCCACAACGACGGTGACATGAGCGGTTACGAGCAGGCTGACAACAGCAGCCAAAGCCTGCAGGATCACCTGCTGTGGCAACTGAATCTTTCACCCTGTAGCCAGACTGATCAGGCCATCGCCACTACCATTATCGACGCCATTGGTGATGATGGTTATCTCAGTCTGTCGCTGGAAGACATTCATCAATCGCTGGCGGAACACGATGATATCGAACTGGACGAAGTGGAGGCCGTGTTGCATCGGGTGCAGGATTTCGATCCCCCCGGTATTGCCGCCCGCGATCTGCGTGATTGCATGTCCATCCAGCTCAGCTATCTGGATGAAAAAATCCCTTGGCTGACGGAAGCCAAAACCCTGGTACGCGAACATTTTGATGCGCTCGCCAAACGCGAATACCCGCTGATCATGCGTCGCATGAAACTCAGTGAAACCAACATGCAAGCCGTGATCCAGCTGGTGCAAAGTCTTAACCCGCGGCCCGGAGCACATATTACCGAGAACCAGCCTGAATACATTATTCCCGATGTGTTTGTGAAAAAGGTCAAAGGTCAATGGCGGGTCGATCTTAATCCCGATATCACCCCCAAGATCGGCATCAACAGCCTGTACGCCAAAATGGCACATCGCAATACCAGCAAAGATGCCGCCTTTTTGAAAAACAATCTGCAAGAGGCCCGCTGGTTTATCAAAAGCCTGCAAAGCCGCAACGACACCCTGCTGAAAGTCGCCACCACCATTGTCGAACGGCAGCGGGGATTTTTTGATTACGGTGCAGAGGCCATGAAACCCATGGTGATGCACGACATCGCAGAGATCGTCGAAATGCACGAATCCACCATTTCCCGTGTCACTACCAAAAAATACATGCACACCCCGCGTGGCATTTTCGAATTGAAATATTTTTTCTCCAGCCATGTGGCAACGGCTTCAGGCGGAGAATGTTCAGCAACGGCGATTCGCGCCATTTTGAAAAAATTAATAGCGGCGGAAAAACCCAACAAACCATTAAGCGATAACAAGCTTGCAACACTGTTGGGTGACCAAGGCATTAACGTGGCACGTCGCACGATAGCAAAATATCGTGAGGCCATGTCCATCGCTCCATCCAATGAACGCAAGCGGCTTATCTAAGTTTAGATTAGCGTTTGGCGCATTGAATGGGTTTAACCAAAGGAGTCAATTATGCAAATCAGTATTTCCGGTCAACATCTCGAAATCACAGACTCGCTCCGTAATTACGTTATCAGCAAGTTGAGCAAGCTCCAGCGTCACTTCGACAAAGTGACCAATGTACACGCCGTACTCAGTGTCGAAAAACAACGCCAAAAGGCCGAAGCCACCATTCACATTAATGGCGCCAATTTGTTTGCCAATGCTGAGGACGAAAACATGTACGCGGCCATTGATTCGTTAACCGACAAACTCGATCGGCAGATCATAAAACACAAAGAAAAACGTTCTGACCATCATCGCGGCAGCAGCTCGGTGTTGCAAGCTTCCCTTAGCAGCGAAGCACAAGAGTAAACACATAGGAAAATCATCAAAAAGTTGCGGGAGCATTGCTCCCGCAACTTTTTAACTTAAGCAACTATTATTTAACTATCCGTTTTAGTGTCCGGTTTCAATAACCTGTTCATACAACTTGTTATCTTTATACTGTTGCCTAAAACCATTGACACAAAGCCTTTGAAACAATTATGCAACTTGTAGATATTATTACTCCCGAGCGTGTCGTCACCCATGTACACGCCACCAGCAAAAAACGTGCGCTTGAAACTGTGAGTGAAATTTTTGCCTCTCACTCTTCCCATACCCTGAATGCACATCATGTGTTTGAAAGTTTAATCGCCAGGGAACGCCTCGGCACCACGGCCATCGATTTTGGTGTTGCCATTCCACACGGGCGGATAAAAAACACCTCTGAAACCATCGGCGCCTTTGTGCAACTCACCGATGGCATCGATTGCGATGCGCTGGATCGTCAACCCGTCAATTTGATGTTTGCATTGCTGGTGCCGGAAGAATCCACCGAAGAACATCTGCAACTTTTAGCTCGCCTGGCAAAAATGTTTAGCGATGCCGAATTGCGCGAACAATTACGGGTTGCCACCGATAGCCAGACACTCTACGACACTCTGATCAACTGGGACCAGTCTCACTAAACGCAAAATACTGTCGCAACACATTGGCGTCAAAACCTTCAAGGTCTGTTAAACTCAACCACCATGGAAGGTACCGCGACCGTCAGCACCCTGTTCCAACGCTATCAACAGCGTCTGGCACTCACCTGGGTTAGCGGGCAGAGCGGCGAGCACAGATCATTGGGCTGCTCTGATATCACCCCCGGCAAATCGCTGATCGGCCACCTCAACATCATTCATCCCAATCGTTTGCAGATTCTGGGACAATTGGAAATCGACTATCTCAATAATCTTTCAGCGTCGCTACGCGCGGAACTGATCCAGCAACTGTGTGACTTACTCCCTGCAACGCTCATTCTAGCCGAACAGATTGAGGCTCCCGATGATCTGCGACAGGCCTGCGAACAAAGCCAGACACCACTGCTAGCCTCCACCCTCAGCAGCGTCAAACTCATCAGTTGCTTGCGTCATTATTTGGGGGGCGAGCTGGCAGAAAAAACCGTGATACACGGCGTGTTCCTCGAAGTACACGGTATGGGCGTACTGCTCACCGGTGAAAGCGGTGTGGGCAAAAGTGAATTGGCACTGGAGCTACTGACTCGCGGCCACCGTTTCATTGCCGACGATGCCCCGGAGTTTTCACGGGTTAGCCCCGACATTGTGCGTGGTCGCTGTCCCGAAGCACTGCGTGATTTTCTCGAAGTGCGTGGTCTGGGCATCCTCAATGTACGCGCCATGTACGGCGACAGCGTCATAAAACTCAGCAAAGACCTGCGCCTGATCATTCACCTGAAACGCCTGGCCAAAGTCGACCGGCAGCAACTTGACCGACTGCAAGGCAGCCACCGCAATCGCCTCATCCTGGACATTGAAGTACCCGAAGTGACACTGCCCGTCGCCCCAGGCCGCAACCTTGCGGTGTTAGTGGAGGCGGCGGTGCGCGATCACATTCTGTTGCGCAAAGGCTACAGTGCCTCCAAAGCCTTTATCCAGCGTCAAAAGGAATTGATACGACAGCAAACACCTTCCGATGAATGGAAACCCTGACCCTGTGAACCCGGCATCATGAAACTCATCATCATCAGCGGCGTCTCTGGCTCCGGAAAATCTACCGCCCTGCACGTGCTGGAAGATCAGGATTATTACTGCATCGATAATCTGCCGGTTGGCCTGTTACCCGATTTCGCCATCAAGATGAGCGCCTTTCCCGGGCAACTCGGCAACCTGGCCGCGGTCGGCATCGACGCCCGTAACCCGGCTCTGGATCTCAGTCGCTTCCCGGAAATACTCGAT
>CAYNYJ010000089.1:0-11410 GCA_964401355.1 uncultured Ectothiorhodospiraceae bacterium
AAATCATGGGTGAATCAGGCCTCTTTACTTACTCGTTAACGGGACAGCAGTGAAATACGATCGATAGTTTTGAACCAATTGCGTGCATCTTTTTTTGCGATGTGACGTTTAGATAAAACCTCTTTATGGCTATTTAGGTAGTTTTCTAGCTTTGGATAGTCGGCAAGGTTTACGACCCCTTTTTCATCGTAGGTATTAACTATGTGCTTGCCATGCCATTGAATACTTCCTGATTTTAATTCTCTGGCGGTTATCACAGGAAGTAAGCGAGACTCTTCAATGTCCACGTTTTTTTTGTCTACAATATAAACTTTATTTGCTCCTGTGGCAGCGCCAATATGAATGGAGCATTTCGCTTCTTCAAGAGTTGGAAATTGATGCTCTATTTTATGGATAAGAGACATTTTGTCCAGCGAGCTAATCAGCCATGGATTTGTCCCATTAACAATATTTTTTCTAACGTGAATGCTGGAGATTTTTCCGTTTATTGCGCCTAGTAATTCATGAGCTTCTTTTTGTGTGAAGAGTGTTTCGCTCATTAGCACAGTTTGGTTTCCAGTTGACTTTTTAATTTGCGTAATTGCTGGATATGTCATTACTTCTTGTTTGAATGCGTTAATACCGTATAGATCAATAAATAATTCAAGGGAGTAGTTATCGCTGATCAATTTACGTAATGTTTTCCCATAAGTATTTTTTGTCCACCTATCGGTACAAATAAATGATAATTTTCCACCATTAACCATCAATGAAAGTGACTTCTCAAAAAATGGGATATACAAATCAGCACGATCTGTCATCGTCGAAAATTTTTTTCGATACTCATAAAGGAGGGTTTTAGGGATTTTTTCAACGCGCACATAGGGGGGGGTTCCTATGACATGCGTAAAATTAGAATCAATTTCCTCGAAAAGAAAATCAGTGGTTAAAAACCAATTATCGATTAATATTTTTGAATTTCTAGCCGAATAACTATGGGCAGATAATAGATTGAAAATTTTTAGCTTTGCTATTTCAATGCTTTTTCCAACAAGATCAACAGCTAAAATTTTATTCATCAGTTGGCCAATCGTTGGTTTTGTTTTTGGAGTCTCTATCAAGCGTTTAGCAATAGCAATGACAAATTCACCTTCGCCACATGATGGCTCCAGTATTCGAGCGTTCTTTAAATCCTTATTTTTATTTAATCCAATGGCAGTAAGCATGAAATCAACAACTTCAGGGCGTGTATAAAACTGGCCCTTATCTGTATCTGAATGTTCCCATGTGGAAACTTCCTTCATAAGATAGTTTTCTTTAAAGCTGAAAGCGTGCTTCATGTTAAATATTTTCCACCACGGTTCGCTTGTTGCACTCATTTCGATTTGTTTGTGTGAGGTTTCCACCCGTGACTATTTAAAGTGCTATTTGTTATGGGGGGATAAAAATTTCATTATCGCTGTGATTGCTTCTTGTGTGCAAATGTTGAAAATAACCGGTAGTTTAAATCAAGGCGGCGAGGAGGAATGTTTTTATCTATCGGGATTGATTTTTTGTTGAGTGAAGTTGCCAAGTCTGAAGGGTTCGGAAGCGTAGCCCCCTCCTCACGAAGAATTGGTTATCCATCGACAATTCGCGAGGTTACAGCACTATAACATCATCATATGATTCAAACTTCAAGCTCATTTACCAAATACATCTGAAGCACTTTAAGCCCAGTGGCCAGCACTCCAAAGCTATTGAAATCTGTTTATGCGTGATTCGTCATATCAATATACTGCTTGCAGTCTGAGCAATGTCCCCCTATACTACTCGGCTCTCATGTGCTTCATGATTCTTTTGGCTAATGCGTTTTTGCTTTTTTAAATAAGAATCGGTCACACATTTAATTACGAAACAGATTTGAGGTTGATAGCATGAAGTCGGAAATTCATCCCGCCTACCACGAAATTAGTGTGAAATGCAGCTGCGGGAATACCTTTGTAACCCGTTCCACGCTGGACAAGAAAGATCTGACTTTGGACGTTTGTTCCTCATGTCACCCGTTCTACACCGGCAAGCAGAAGATTGTTGATACGGGCGGCCGTGTTGATAAGTTCCATCAGAAGTACGGTGTAAAATAAAGACCGATTTGCGGATACGTACAGACTGTTAGCCGGTCAGCGAAGCGGTGGGTAAAATTGCTAACTAGATTACTAACAACAAAAAGGGCGTCCCAGTGGGGCGCCCTTTTTGTTGGGTCGCTGCTTAGTGTGGCATTCGTCAGTGCGACTGCGGCAGCAGCGCCGGACTGTGCCGCCGAGCGTATCGATGAACGTGCCGTCGTGGCTCAGGTGGTGGACGGTGACACCTTACGATTGCGCGATGGCCGTTCGGTGCGCTTAATCGGCATCAATACGCCGGAGATCGGGCGTAAGGGCAAACCCTCCGAGCCTGAGGCCGAACGGGCGCGCGACACCCTGCGGCGTTTGCTGGGTAAAAACGCCACGGTGGGGCTGCGCGTCGGCCAGGAAAGTCATGATCGCTACGGGCGTTTGTTGGCGCATGTTTATTTGCCCGACGGCGAGAATGTCGAGGCCCATTTGCTGAAGGCCGGTTTGGCCGCGCACATCGTGGTGCCGCCCAATGTGGGGCATCTTGAGTGTTACCGGGCGGCGGAACGCGCCGCACGTCGGGCCGCCAAAGGCGTGTGGAAGAATATTTATCGGCCGATTCCCGTGGATCAACTGTCGCGTGATGCGCGTGGTTTTCAGATTGTCACCGGGCGCGTGGTGCGGGTCGGTAAAAGTAAACGTTCGGTGTGGCTGAATTTTCAGCGGCTGCCCGGTGAAGGTCGCCGTGAAGGGGTGGCAGTGCGCATTGCACGCACGGATCTGGAACGTTTCAGTGACGAGAAGCCATCGTCGTGGCAGGGTAAAACTATCACCGTGCGCGGTTGGTGGCATACCTACAAAAAACAGTTAGTGCTGCGCCTGCGTCATCCAGCCAATGTGGAAGTGGTGCCATGATCGTGACGGTACAGACGAAGCCAGCACCGACCGCTATGATAATAAACTGACAAATGGATAAACGATGAATGACGAGATGAAACAAAAGGCGTTGGACTATCACCAAGGCAATCCCGACGGTACTCACGCCGACAATCGGCCAGGCAAGATTGCCATTGCCATCACCAAACCCTGCGAGACCCAGCAGGATTTGTCGCTGGCCTACACGCCGGGGGTGGCCGAGCCGGTGCGTGCCATTGCCGACAATCCCGAAGCCGCGTATCGCTATACGGCCAAAGGCAATCTGGTCGGAGTGGTCACCGATGGCAGCGCGGTGCTGGGGCTGGGCAATGTCGGTGCACTGGCGGGCAAGCCGGTGATGGAAGGCAAAGGCGTGTTATTCAAAAAGTTTGCGGATATCGATGTGTTTGATATTGAAATAGATGTCGCCACCACCGCGGAATTCATCAGCACTGTAGCCGGTATCGCACCGACCTTCGGGGGTATCAATCTGGAAGACATCGCTGCGCCGCGCTGTTTCGAGATTGAACAGACGCTCATCGATCAACTCGATATTCCGGTGTTTCATGACGATCAGCACGGCACTGCCATTATTGTTTCCGCGGCGCTGCTCAATGCCTTGCAGATTCAGGGCAAAACTCTCGACACCGCCAAGATCGTTTGCCTGGGCGCGGGCTCGGCGGGCATTGCCTCCATGCGCTTGTTAGTATCCCTCGGCGCGCACCGCGATAATATTTTAATGCTGGATCGCAAGGGCGTTTTACACACGGATCGCAAGGGGCTCAATCCTTACAAATGGGCCTTCGCTAGCGAAGATACCCGTAAAAATACGCTGCTCGACGCGATGGACGGTGCTGATGTGTTTATCGGTGTGTCCGGCGCGAATCTGTTAGGTGAAGAGGCATTGATGGCGATGGCACCGCGCCCGATAGTGTTCGCGCTTTCGAATCCGGACCCGGAGATTGATCCTGCACTGGCGCACACAGTGCGTGACGATATGATCATGGCCACCGGTCGCAGCGATCATCCCAATCAGGTCAACAATGTACTCGGCTTTCCGTTTATCTTTCGCGGCGCGCTCGATGTGCGCGCCCGTCGCATCAATGAAGACATGATGATCGCTGCCGTGTACGCTTTGCAAAAACTGACCCACGAGCCAGTGCCCGATGAAGTTTGCAAGGCCTATGGTGTTACCGAAATGTCCTTCGGCCCGGACTATATTATCCCCAAACCCTTTCACCCGCGCTTGAAGGAATTTGTTGCTTCTGCGGTGGCCCAGGCCGCAGTCGAAAGCGGCGTGGCGCAGTTGCCGTACCCGGCACACTATCCGCCTGTTAAAGACTGAAGCAAAAGACGTAATGCCTCGATTTATTTATTGGCTAGTGGTGTTGCTCACGTTGCTGATACCGTTTGTGTTTGTCCCGGCGGTGTCTGCTCCAGCGCAGTTGACCGCGGGCGTTGAAGTTAGGGTCGCTAATTTCAGTGAGGGTGACCTGTCCGGCTGGGAAGAGAAGTCTTTCAAGGGGAACAGTCAGTACCGTTTCGTTTCGGCCAAAGAACATATTGCAGCCAACATTATTGCCGATAAGGGGTTCTCGCCCGGCGAAAAAATATTGCGCGCCAGTACAGAAGGCCAAGCCTCCGGCCTGTTTAAAGAAGTCAGCATTGATTTAACTAAAACGCCGTACCTCAATTGGTCCTGGCAGGTGCAAAATCTGCTGAAAGGCCATGATGAGCGTAGTAAAGACGGTGATGATTATCCACTGCGAATTTATGTGGTGGTGTCCGGCGGGGTATTTTTCTGGAACACCAAGGCCATTAATTATGTGTGGTCCAGCAATCAGCCGCAAGGCAGCGAATGGCCCAATGCCTATACGAGTAACGCACGTATGATTGCGGTTCGTGCCGGAGATGAAAAGCTGGGACAGTGGCTAACGGAACGCCGCAACGTGCGCGAAGATTTGCAAAGGTTGTTCGGTGATGACATTACCCGCATCGACGTGGTGGCGGTGATGGTGGATGGCGACAATACCGGGCAGTCAGCCACTTCATTTTTTGGTGATATTTATTTTTCTGCTAAATAGCCGGGTAAAAAATCGCGTTGCCAAGTTTTACTGGCCAAGCTCTAACTCCCAATAGAAAGAAAAGGTTTGGTTGAAAAATAAAGAATCACAAGCACAATGCCAATGTAAGTAATAACTTTTACAGGCTCTTCCCAAAGCATGATCAAAAAAGTACGGTGTTTCCCTTCACGTTTGAGTTGCTCATAGATTGCTCGTTGCTGCACAGCGCGTTCGGTTTGATAAGTTGCGATGAGCGCCTTGGCGTGCTGTAACTGGCTATCGTCCCGCAGCCAGATTCCCGCTGCCGAAATGCTCCAGTTGCCGGCCGAGGTTTCGTAAAATTCGATGTCGTTGTCGGTTAACAGCTCGCGGACATCGTCGGCTTCATCATCCGGCACGCCGCGAAGGGAGAATAACTGAACGGCCATTTTGCAATCCTATTTCTTATTCAGCAGGCCTTTCAGATCCGCGAAAGGGTTATGAGTGGCTGTGTTTGTCGTGCTGGTTGCTGACCCCACGCTGCTTTGTCCCTGCGCCTCCAGTTGCCGTTGATGTTCATTGTCGTGGCAATAAAGGCACAGCAGTTCCCAATTGCTGCCATCGGCAGGGTTGTCGTCATGGTTGTGATTGCGATGGTGTACGGTGAGCTCGGACAAATTGGCGCGGGTAAATTCCCGTTCGCAGCGGCCGCAGATCCACGGATAAAGTTTGAGGGCTTGTTCGCGATAGGTTTTGGCACGCTCGTCTTGATGGCGGCGGGCATCGCTGACAATTTTATCCAGCGTGTTTTGATTCGATTTCATGTTTGCTATCTTTGTGCTTCGAGTCGGTTCGAACGGTTGTTTAAAAACAGACGCTAGTTCTTTTTTGCCATGCGCTCAATATAATCTTTCATGTTGACGCCGAGCATCTCCCGATAATCATCGCACAACATGTCAATCATTTGATCCTGATTTTTGGCGAGGTTAGAGGTGCTGAGTGAGGCCTCGAAGGTATTGTAACGGGCCGCAGCATAACGCAGCGCGGTGCCAACATTGGCCGAGCCTTCTGTTTTGGCCAGCTCATTGGCGAGGTCGATATATTTATCGGCAATTTCAAAAAAGGTCATTTCCGGTTTCTTGTCTGGCATGATGATCTCGGTTTTTAAATTAGGGTGTAAGTTTGATGTAAAAGAATAATCGAGTGTTCGTTGACACACCTTACGCTAGTCGGTGTTCTCTGCCAATTCCAAGGCTTCTGCGGCATCCAGCCAGTCGGACTCGGTTTGAAGCAATTGTTGTTTCAGCGTTGTTTGCCGCGTTAACAGTTTTTTCAGGCGGAGTTTGTTATCGGCTTCATAAAGCGTGCTATCCGCAAGTTCCTGTTCGAGTTGTTGCAGGTCAGTTTGTAACGTGGCGAGGTGCTTTTCACTTTTGTTGACTTGATCCAGGTAGGGTTTGAGTTGTTGACGGCGCGCGGCTTCTTGTTGGCGTTGCTGACGTTTGTCGAGGCCGGGTTTTGTTGTTGTATGTTGCGTGGTTTGCGATTCGCTTTTCTGCCTGTCACGTCGATGATCACTCAGCCATTGTGCGTAGTCATCAAGGTCGCCATCGTAGTTTTTTGCGTGGCCGTTAGCCACCAGTACGAATTGATCACACACGGTGCGCAGCAGATGTCGGTCATGGGAGACCACCAGCAAGGCACCCTCAAAATCCTGCAAGGCCAGTGTCAGCGCATGGCGCATTTCCAGGTCGAGATGATTGGTGGGCTCGTCCAATAACAGTAAGTTGGGGCGTTGATAAATCAGTAGCGCCAACACCAGTCGTGCCTTTTCGCCGCCGGAAAATGGCCCGACGGGCGCCAGCGCCTGGTCGCTGACAAAACCGAAACCGCCGAGATAGTGACGCAGCTGTTGCTCGGTTGCCAAGGGCTGGGAATCAGATTGTTCACTGAGTTGTTTGTCCAGGCGTTGCAGGTGCAATAGTGCTGAATCGTCGGTGTGCAGTTGTTCCAGTTGATGCTGCGCAAAATAACCAATCCGCAGGTTTTGCGCGGGAGTACGTTGCCCCGCGAGCAACGGTAGTTCACCGACCAGGGTTTTGATGAGTGTGGACTTGCCCGCACCATTGGGGCCGAGCAGACCGATGCGATCACCCGGCAACAGGTTGATGCCGATGTGGGTTAACAATGCCATGTGGCCATAACCCAGCTTGGCATCAGTCAATTTTAACAGCGGATTCGGCACTTGTTTGGGGGGAAAAAAAGAAAATTCAAACGGGGAGTCGACGTGTGCCGGGGCGATTTCTTCCAGCTTGTCCAGCGCCTTTAATCGGCTTTGGGCTTGTTTAGCCTTGGTGGCTTTGGCGCGAAAGCGGTCGATGTAACTGTGCAGATGCGAAATGGTGCGCTGCTGTTTGAGATGTGCGGACTGTTGTTGTTCGAGGCGGCTGGCGTGTTGTTTTTCGTAGGCACTGTAATTGCCGGTGTAGGCGTGCAGGCCTTGTTCCGCAAGCAGGGCAATGTGGCCGACGCAGTTGTCGAGAAAATCACGGTCGTGAGAAATTAGCAACACCGTGCCGGGGTACGCCTGTAACCAGCTTTGCAACCACAGCACCGCATCGAGGTCGAGGTGGTTGGTGGGTTCGTCGAGCAACAGAATATCGGAGCGACACATCAGCGCTTGTGCCAGATTGAGGCGCATGCGCCAGCCGCCGGAGAAAGACGCGACCGGTGATTGTAGCTGTGTTTCCTCAAAACCCAGGCCGTTCATGAGGCGTGCGGCACGGGCCGGTGCGGTGTAACCGTCGATGGCCTCCAGATGGCCGAACAACGTGGCCTGTTGTTTGCCATCATCGGTACAGTCCGCGAGCCGTCGCTCCAGCTCACGCAGCTCGGCATCACCATCCATCACATAATCGATGGCGCTGCGATCCACCGCCGGGGTTTCTTGTGCGACGTGTGCCATCGCCAGAGTGGCGGCGAGTTGCACCTCACCCGTATCGGCATGCAGCCCCGCCGCATCACGGATGCCGAGCACCAGCGCCAGCAAGCTGGACTTGCCACTGCCGTTACGGCCGACAATGCCCCAGTGCTCACCGCTTTGAAGGGTGAGGTTGATGTCTTGCAAGAGCACACGCGGCCCGCGGCGCAGGGTGACAGATTGAAAGCGTAGCATGGAAAAGCGGTGCCCGAATATTGGAGTAACGGGCAAGGATTATACGGTTTTTTGAGGGTTAAATCCGAGTTTCACGGGTTCGCTTTCTTCAAAAATCGCGTCAGAATCACGATGTAACATCCGTTTGAGGGTGAGGATGGTGGTGGAGATTGGGTGATCTTTGTGCGTGGTGTAAACTATGAGGCGAAATTTAATTTCTTAGGGTTTAATTCCCCGCAGCTCGCCTAAAAGCGCCTACGGTCACCTCTCAGGGTGCCTACTTTCGCCTAAGAGCACCTACTTTTGGTGGTGGTGAAACTCCTGGACACCGGCCTGCGCCAGTGTGACGAAAGGATGTTAATACCCCGCCCCTTGGGACGGGGATGCTTATTCCACGCATTATATTCCACGGATTATAAAAGTACCGCTATGAAAAAACGCCTGAGAAAACTGTGTTCACCCATTTTGAATATTTTTGAGAAAGGTGACGATCCCTACTTAGTGAAGCCGCACAGTCGAAAAATACTCATTGTGATGGGCGTGCTGTTTTCAGGCCTGGCATCCGCAGTGGTTTATCTGTCTATGGGCCAGGCAGAAATCGGCTATTTAATCCCGGTGATCGTATTTTCAGGCATAGCTCTGGTGACGCTGGTGGTTGGTTTTCTGGGCAATGATCGTGCGGTGGCGAAGATTTGGGGGAATCGTTAATGTGGAATAAATCAGAGACTCTTTAAGAAATCTTAATTCTCACGACATTCATCACGTCAATATCGATGCCCGCTATCGTATCCGTATCAGGATAATAGGTGAGATTAATGCGCTGGCCTTTGAGGTTTTTGTAGAGTTTGGTTCTTTTGTATTTAAAGGGAACGTCACAACCTTCAATCATCAGGGTGTTCATAATCCAGTCGCCGTCACTTCGTTGTACATGTGACGTTACTTTTATCACGTCAGAATGCGTGAGCTTTTCATGTCTCTTCACTAATTTTTCGGGCGATGTTTTCATGGGTGTCTTCCAGGTAAGCGAGTTTTTTATCGGCGGCGGGTAAACACCCAGGTGTTGCCCTGGGAAAGTCTTTTGTTGAACGTATAATCCTCTTCATCAAAGGTCTTGATGTCTTCAGCATTCGACAACTGATGTTTAATAATATAACGGCTCAACATGCCGCGGGCCTTTTTGGCATAAATGCCAATCATTTTGTAGTCGCCATTTTTGAATTCTTTAAATGCCGGGGTGATGATTTCGGCATTGAGTTCTTTGGGCTTGATGGACTTGAAATATTCGTTCGAGGCGAGGTTGATCAAGATCTCGGATTTGATTTTTTTTAGCTGCGTATTCAAACCCTCCGTAATGGTTGAACCCCAGAACTCATAGAGATTCTTAGCGTGCCCGGTTTTCAATTTTGTACCCATTTCCAGGCGGTACGGTTGCATTAAATCCAGGGGACGCAGCAGGCCGTACAAACCTGAGAGTACGCGCAGATGTTGCTGTGCAAATTTGAAATCTTTGGCATTAAACGATTCGGCATCCAGCCCGGTGTAGACGTCACCCTTAAAGGCCAGCGCCGTTTGTTTGGCATTCGACGTTGTGAACGTTTTATCCCAGGACTCATAGCGGTCAAAATTGAGATCGGCGATTTTCACGCTGACCTTCATCAGTTCGCTGATATCCAGGGACGAAAGCTGGCGCAGGCGGTCGACCAATTTCTGAGAGTGATCCAGATAATCCGGCAGAGTCGCAACCTTGGTTTTTGCCGGGGTGTGGTAATCGAGGGTCTTGGCGGGCGAGACAACAATCAGCATGGTCATTACATCTTTTGTCGAGTAGAAGTATCATTGTACCAAACCGACACTAAACTCGCAGTTAAAACCCGTCATCAAGCCGAGTGGGACAGTATCGCCTCACTCAGGCTTGTTAACGAACGGCTAGTCGGGCTTCATGTCTTCCGGAGCAATATCTTTAACATGCTGAGCGAACGACCAATGATGCCCCTCAATATCGTTCACGGTGTACATCTTGTCGCCCCAAAACATCTCCGCGATCTCGACAGTCACCGTCGCCCCGGAGGATTTGGCGTGTGCGCAATGGGCCTCCAAATCATCAACATACACATAAAGGCTTTGGGTCACGCCCGAGGCATCCAAAGGGCTTTTCGTACCCTGTTGTTCACTGGGAAGCCCCATCATAATGCCAGCGTCCCGCAGCGTCATTTCGGCGTACATGACTTTGCCGTCCGGCCCCGGCATTTCGACGGTTTTCTCAAAACCGAAGGCATTGCCCAGCCATGAAATGGCCGTTGATAGATCGTTATAAAAGATATACGGGGTGATACGGTGCATTCCTTCCGGTGGATTCTTCGGCATGTTGTCTCTCCTTGGACGTTGTTTGTGTGATGACAGTTTAGCCTGTTTTATATGCGCGAATACCGCGGGGGAAAGCTGGATGAAGTGGGGGGAATCCATGAACACTATTTTCCAATGAGCGGAAATAACAGCTGCCCGCCCCCGCCGGGCGTTGTCCCAGTCTGCTCTTGAGCGAATATTAAGTGGCCCTGAGCCATTTCTTAGTGCCCCGGAACGATTTCTGGGTGCTCCTGGATTATTTCTTAACCACTTGAAGTCGGTAGGGTAAGCACACTTTCGGTGTCCACGTGGAAAGCCTCCCCAAGCGCCCAGCGAATGTACTTTCCTTCCTTCCCGGCTGCTCTAAAGGGGCCCTAGGATACCCCTTTAATACTTTTTAGCTTTTCATCAGAGGTAAACTAAATGTTTTTGGTCTCAATAAGTGATTGGCTATTTTATAATCAATAATGCGTAACCCGTATGATGTAACTGTTGCTGCTTTCTTACAATCATTACGCGAGAATACACTTATGTGGGTATGGGTGATTTGGTTTAAATATAATATTCCACCATATTCACTGCATTTATCATGTGGTGGAATGTAAATAACACGATTTATTTCATTGCGGGCTAACCTATCAATAAACCCTTTAAGTTTGTTTTCGTTTAGTTCCTGACCAAGGGAATGTATAAAGTCTTCGAAAGGAATTACTGGGCAAATTAATAATAGTTCATTATAGGGGCGATTATTCTCCTGATCGATATCACATTCATGGGTAAATATATAGCCTTTGCCTAATGCGGTATCATAGAGCTGATCTTGCTTGTTTGTAAGCGCTCAACAAACCCCATCTTGCAATTTCACATTCCAGGGTAACAGCGCT
>CAYNYJ010000090.1:0-11395 GCA_964401355.1 uncultured Ectothiorhodospiraceae bacterium
AGTGCTCAGTGCTCAGTGCTCAGTGCTCAGTGCTCAGTGCTCAGTGCTCAGTGCTCAGTGCTCAGTGCGTAGGGTGGACATTGCCCACCGTGCTGCTCAGGCATTGTGTTTTTACAGCCGGTCGTCCACTGCGTCCACTGGCAGGATGTGTTTAACGTCAAACAGAATGCAGTCAGGCTTGCCTAAAGCGCGGATATCCTCGGCGGACATGGCTTTAAACTGATCATGAGCCACGGCCAGAATAATGGCATCGTATTTGCCCTTTTCCAGTGAGGGGATGGGGCGGATGCCGTACTCATGTTCCAGGCCATCGGGATCAACCCAGGGGTCGTAGACGTCGACATTGGCGTGGTAGTCCTGGAATTCTTTGATGATGTCGATGACGCGGGTATTGCGCAGGTCCGGACAGTTTTCTTTGAAGGTGAAACCCATGATTAGCACATTGGCATCCACTACGTGAATACGTTGTCGGGTCATGCGTTTGACTACGCGTTCCACCACATGGCCGCCCATGGAGTCGTTGATGCGGCGACCGGCGAGAATCATCTCCGGCTGATAGCCGATTTCCTGCGCTTTGTGGGTGAGGTAGTAGGGATCAACACCGATGCAGTGGCCGCCCACCAAGCCAGGGCGGAAGGGCAGGAAATTCCATTTGGTGCCGGCGGCTTCCAGCACTTCGATGGTGTCGATATCCAGCCTGTGGAAGATCAATGCCAGTTCGTTGATGAGGGCGATGTTGACGTCGCGCTGAGTATTTTCAATCACCTTGGCGGCTTCTGCCACCTTGATGGAGCTTGCCTTGTGGGTGCCAGCGGTGATGATGCTTCCATATAAATCATCAACAAAATCAGTAGCTTCTGGCGTTGATCCAGAAGTAACTTTAAGTATGGTGGTGATCCGGTGCTCCTTGTCACCGGGATTGATGCGTTCCGGTGAGTAGCCTGCATAAAAATCCTGGTTGAAACGCAGGCCGGATTCTGCCTCCAGAATCGGCACGCAGACCTCTTCGGTGGCACCCGGGTAGACGGTGGATTCGTAGATCACCACGTCGTCCTTGTCGAGCAGCTTGCCGATGGTGTGGCTGGCGCTGATCAGCGGTGACAGATCCGGGCGTTTGGCGGAGTCGATGGGGGTGGGAACGGTGACGATGTAGACGTTGCAGTCTTTCAGGTTAGCCGGATTGCTCGTATACGTGAGCTGGGTGGCGAGCTTGAGTTCGTCCGCATCGACTTCTAGTGTGCTGTCTTTGCCCACCTGTAATTCGGCGATACGCGGCGCGTTAATATCCACCCCATATGTAGGGTAATGCTTGCCAAACTCAACGGCCAGTGGCAGGCCCACGTAGCCTAAGCCGATAATGCCGATACGGGTGTCCTTTAAATCAAACATCGGGTCGTCCTTTTTATGGGTGATGGGCAGTTGAGCCCATCTTTCATTTTTTGTCGCTGGTTTTTTGTTATTAACTAGGTCGGCCGATGCAGTAGTAGCTGAAGCCATCTGCGCGCAGGGTGGCCGGGTCGTATAAATTTCGACCATCAAAAATCGTAGGCTGACTGAGCTGGGCCTTAATATGTTCAAAATTCGGGCTGCGGAAAGCATTCCATTCCGTGACGACGGCCAAAGCATCGGCACCCTCCAGAGCGGCCTCCGGGGAATCGACCAGTGTCAGATCGTCGCGTTCACCATAGACTCGCTTTGTTTCGTTCATGGCCTCGGGGTCATAGGCCTGTACCTTAGCGCCCGCTTCCCACAGGGATTCCATCAATGTGCGCGAGGGTGCAGCACGCATGTCGTCGGTGTTGGGTTTGAAGGCAAGTCCCCAGAGGGCAATGGTTTTACCCGCCAGATCACCATCAAAATGTTTGTGAATTTTAGTAAACATGACCTGCTTTTGACGGGCATTGACCGCTTCCACAGCGCGGAGCAGCTCGGCTTTGTAGCCGATTTCATTGGCAGTACGTTCCAGCGCCTGTACATCCTTGGGAAAACAGGAACCACCGTATCCGCAACCGGGGTAGATGAAGTGGTAGCCGATACGGGGGTCGGAGCCGATGCCCAGACGGACACTTTCGATGTCGGCGCCGAGCAGGTCGGCGATATTGGACAGCTCGTTCATAAAGGTGATCTTGGTGGCCAGCATGGCGTTGGCGGCATATTTGGTGAGTTCGGCGGAGCGGATGTCCATGCTTACCAGGCGGTCGTGATTGCGATTGAACGGTGCGTACAGTTCACGCAACAACTCGGTGGTGCGTGGATTATCGGTGCCGATGACAATGCGATCCGGTTTCATGAAATCGTCCAGCGCCGCGCCTTCCTTGAGGAATTCGGGATTGGAGACCACGTCGAACTCGGTATTGGCGCCCCGCTTGGCCAGTGCCGCGCTGACGGTTTCCTGTACCTTGTCCGCGGTGCCGACCGGTACTGTGGATTTGTTCACGATAATCCGGTAATCCGCCATGTGTTCGCCGATACTGTTGGCCACGGCGAGCACATATTGTAAATCGGCAGAGCCGTCTTCATCGGGGGGGGTTCCTACGGCAATGAACTGGAACAGGCCGTGGGCCACGCCTTCGGTGGCATCGGTAGTGAAGTTCAAGCGGCCGGATTCAATGTTTTTGGTTACCAGAGTATCGAGGCCTGGCTCGTAGATGGGGATTTCTCCGCGTAACAACAGGTCGGTCTTCGCATGGTCGATATCAACACAAAGCACGTCGTTGCCGACTTCTGCCAGGCAGGCACCGGTGACTAAGCCAACGTAGCCGGAACCGTAGATTGTGACTTTCATTGAATTGTTGTGCTCCTCGGGTGACGCATAGACAGGTTTAACCGGACTCGAAATCGCATTTGTATGTTGTACTCAGAAAGCAGGTACTTTATCAAATGAACAGTGTTCAGTATATCGGTGTAGTTTATCTGGGTGCCAATTTGCGTGTGTGTTTTGCGGATGATTTTACACGAGAGAGCAGAATTATACGTTTGTAATTACTCGATGAATCCTATTTGTAGGATTTATCCTACAGGGGAATGTCGAGAGCACTACTTTCAATGCTTTTACTGGTGAGTGGCAAGCAAAGTCACTAGAATGATCGTTTGAAGGGTGGCGCTCTAAGTGATTGACTTCAATGCTTGCCCGTATTGATCGATGTTTGATTGTTATTTTTGACTGGTTGAGCCAGTTGACATTAGGACGTTACCGATAAGTGGTTAGAGTTTTCCGACAATATATTCCTGTTCCATTTCTCGTATTGGGTTTGGTGGAATTTCTTCTGGCGATGTTCGCAGTCTACTCAGGCGCAGAACTGTGGATTCTGATCGCAGACTCAGAAATTACCCAAATGGACATTTTCCCAATTCTTCCCAAGGCGATTGCCTTTGCTGCAGTGATATTGTTGTCGCAGATTTCCATGGGCTTGTATCAGCGTCGTTTCCGTTTTGTCCTGGTGGGCATGGTGTTACGCATCAGCATTAGTTTTGCGGCAACGGCTGTGACTTTAACGTTGTTATATTATATTTTGCCAGATCTGTTTTTAGGACGAGGGGTATTAGCGCTGAGCTTTCTGGTCGCGGCCATGCTGATTATTCTGGTTAGAATTTTCTTTGTGCGGTCCTTGGATCAGGATCAACTGAAACGACGAATTTTAGTCTTGGGGACGGGTAAAAACGCTGCTCAAATCTCGCGCCAACTTCGACGCAGAGTGGATCAACAAGGGTTTATTATTGTTGGGCATGTCCACATACGGGGTGAGCATGACGTGGTTGATGAATCATTGGTGATACGTCCCGATACGACACTGCTGGCTCTGGCTAAAAAATTGTTGGTTGATGAAATTGTGGTGGCTGTTGGTGAGCGTCGTGGTAAAAGTTTTCCGGTACATGATTTGCTTGATTGTAAATTAAGCGGTATTGACGTTATTGATCTGTTGGGCTTTTTTGAACGTGAAACAGGAAAGATAAAATTAGACATATTAAACCCAAGCTGGATGATATTTTCAGATGGCTTTAACCAAGGAAAAGGCTTGAGCTCTCGCAAGCGGGTATTTGATATTGTTGTCAGTTTGTTGCTATTGGCAGTTTCTTGGCCCTTCATGCTGGCAGTACTAATCGCTATAAAGTTGGAAGGTGGCGGCCGGGGTTCGGTCATTTATCATCAGATTCGTGTCGGTCAGCATTGGCAACTTTTTAATGTCTATAAATTTAGAAGTATGCGTGAAAATGCCGAACAGGGCGGGAAAGCTCAATGGGCGAAAGTCAATGATGACCGGGTAACTCGGGTTGGCGCTTTTATTCGTAAAACGCGGCTCGATGAATTACCGCAAATCTTTAATGTGCTGATGGGCGATATGAGTTTTGTGGGCCCTCGTCCCGAGCGGCCAGAATTTGTCACACTGCTGTCAGAGCAGATTCCTTATTTCTCTGAACGCCACCGAGTGAAGCCGGGAATAACGGGTTGGGCGCAAATTTGTTATCCCTATGGCGCATCAGAAAAGGATTCGTTGGAAAAATTGCAGTTTGATCTGTACTACATCAAAAACTATAGCCTGTTTCTCGACTTGGTCATTATTTTACAAACGGCTCATTCTGTGATTGCTGGAAAGGGAGGAAGATAAACTTCATGACCCGAAAAATTGTGCAGAAGCATTAGTCGATGTTAGGTGTAGCAACACTCGGTTATGTAGTATCAGCATTCGCCTTTCTGGTGTTGGCAGGTTTATTGTCTACGGCGTGGCGTGGTCGACAGGAAGGCGGCATGTTGCTGCTGGCATCGGTGCTGAGCGCTGTTTGGGCCGGCATTGCGGCATATCAGGCCTCATTGGGGTATTACACCTCGGTCTATATGCTGGCGGCTGAAATATTACGGGATGCTGGTTGGCTGGGTTTTCTCTTGTTAATAATGGCTAAAGCCCGACGCCAAAATATGGCGCGTTTACTTTTGTGGGTGGGTGGCTCGCTGACTGTGGCGGTGATGTTGATTTTGGGCTACGTGGTTATTGGCGGTTATGCACTCCCTGTGGGCATGGGTTTTGGGTTGCAAGTTTTTCTATTCCTGGTTCTAGCTTTGTTGGGTTTGGTACTGGTTGAACAGATATTCCGAAATACCCCGCTGGAATTACGCTGGTCGATTAAATATCTGTGTCTTGGTTTGGGCGGTCTTTTTGCCTACGATTTTTATTTATACTCGGATGCTTTGCTGCTGAAGAGTCTTGATGAAGAAATTTGGGGGGCAAGAGGTTATATCAATGCCATTATTGTGCCCTTGATTGCAGTTTCTGCCGCGCGTAATCCGCAATGGTCCCTGGATGTTTTTGTGTCTCGCAGCTTTGTCTTCCATTCCTCGGCGATGATGGGGGGAGGGATATATCTTTTGGCCATGGCCGCCGGTGGTTACTACATTAAATATGTCGGTGGTGACTGGAGCGGTCTTGGCCAGCTAGTATTTTTCTTTGGCGCGATACTGATTCTGATAGCGGTACTATTTTCTGGACATTTGAGGGCCCGGTTACGGGTATTCCTGAGTAAACATTTTTTTAATTATCGTTATGATTATCGCGAAGAATGGCTGCGTTTGATTCAAAATTTGTCAGAAACGCAGCTTGATTCAAGTTTGAAGACGACAGTCATAAGTGCAATAGCGAAAATCGTAGAGAGTCCTGGTGGCATGCTATGGTTACAAAAAGATATTGAAGGCTATCAACTCGAAGCAGGTTGGAATATGCCAGATGAGGTGTCTTTTCAACAACATGAAAATAAAGCGTTGTTAAGTTTTTTATCCGAACGAAAATGGGTGATTGATCTCGACGAGCTCGATGCTGAACCAGAGTCGTATCAAGGATTACGATTGCCGCCATGGTTAAAGCGTGTATCCGATGCCTGGTTAGTCATACCACTCTTTATGGGATCGGAAGTCTCTTTAACGTCGTCGGGAGGGGGAGTGCCGTCTTCTGTCGTCATGGGTTTCGTTGTATTGCGTCGCCCGCGGACTAAGGTACAGATCAACTGGGAGGTACGTGATTTATTGCTGACAACCGGTCGTCAATGTGCTGGGTATCTTGCTTTGTTGAAAGCAAATGAGGATCTTGTGGACGCCCGGCAATTTGAGGCTTTTAACAGGTTGTCAGCCTATGTGGTGCATGATTTGAAGAATATTGTTGCGCAGTTATCTTTAATTGTGACGAATGCAGTGCGACACAGAGAAAATCCGGTTTTTGTTGATGATGCCTTTGCTACCGTAGAAAATACGGTGGATAAAATGAATCGTATGCTTGCTCAGTTGCGTCAGGCGCACGTAGATAGCAGCGATAATTCAAGGATTGAGTTAAATGCTATTTTGACAGAGGTGGTGAAACATCATGCAGGCGCACAGCCCGTCCCCGAGCTTATCGCTAGCGGAGAGGATATGGTGATCATAGCGAATGAGGATCGTTTTGCCGTGGTGATCGGCCATTTAATTCAGAATGCGCAGGAGGCTACCGCAGATGATGGGTTTGTTCGTCTGAGTGTTTGTCGAGAAGGTGATCATGCGCTTTTACTGATAAAAGATAATGGTTGTGGAATGGATAATGCGTTTTTACGCGAGCGATTATTCCGTCCCTTTGATACAACGAAAGGGAATGCGGGAATGGGGATTGGTGTGTACGAAAGTCGGGAGTTTATTCACAACCTTGGTGGGCAATTGGATGTGCACAGTAGAACAGGGGAAGGGACGACATTTTTTATTCGGTTGAAATTGGCAAACAACGCCAATCAAATTCCAAGCGGGATTTCACATTCAACAATGGGTAATTGACTATGGGAAAAATTAAAAAGCTTCGACCGCTACTCGTTATTGAAGATGATCCAGGCTTGCAGAACCAGCTACGTTGGTGCTTTGAGGGTTTTGATGTCACCGTAGTGGGTGACAAGGAATCTGCATTGGATGCTATCGTAACGTTGATGCCTGCTGTTGTTACACTCGACCTGGGTTTGCCGCCGGATCCTGCGAATGCCTCGGAGGGGTTGGCAACATTGCAAGCCATACTGAACAAAGCACCGAACACCAAGGTTATTGTGGTGACGGGTAACGATGACCGGGAAAATGCCGTACGTTCCATCGGAATAGGAGCTTATGATTTTTACCAAAAACCGATCGAAGTTGAGATTCTTTCGTTGATTATCGAACGTGCATACGCACTTCATGAACTTGAGACTGAGAATCGAAAATTACTCCAATCTCCATCTTCTCCTCTTGACGGTGTGATTGCATCCAGTCCACAGATGCTCAAGTTATGTCGGATGATAGAAAAAGTGGCGCCGACGAATGCAACAACGCTATTGCTGGGTGAAAGTGGATCAGGCAAGGAAGTTTTGGCGAGAGCCTTACACCGACTCAGTAACCGCGGTGACAAAAGATTTGTTGCTATTAATAGCGCAGCAATTCCAGAAACCTTGTTAGAAAGTGAATTGTTTGGTTTTGAAAAAGGTGCATTTACGGGCGCGAATAAGACTACCCTGGGTAAAATTGAATTGGCTGAGGGCGGCACATTTTTTATTGATGAAATAGGTGACTTGCCGCAATCATTACAGGCAAAAATGTTGCGCTTTCTTCAAGAGCGAGTAGTGGAACGTCTCGGTGGTCGAAAAGAAATTCCTGTTGATGTTCGCGTGATTTGTGCGACACATCAGAATTTGCCTGCACTTATTGAGTCAGGAAAATTTCGTGAAGATTTATATTACCGAATTAGTGAAATCACCTTGGATATTCCACCGTTGCGTGAACGTGAGGGTGACACTCTGTTATTGGCGCGGGTTTTTTTCAATCGCTTTTCGAAAGAAAACAATCGTATTTTTAAGGGATTCTCTTCATCCGCATTGTCGGCTATTGAAAAGCATTCCTGGCCAGGCAATGTTCGTGAATTGGAAAACAAAGTTAAGCGCGCGGTTATTTTAGCGGAAAATGATTTCATTGATGCGAAGGATATGGGGCTTGAGGAAGATGCTGATTCCGGTTTAGTTTTAACTGACTTGCGATTGGTAAGAGAGCAGGCGGAACGTCAAGCAATGCAGCGTGCTTTAGCCATAGTCAATGATAATGTCACTCAGGCTGCAGATTTGCTGAATGTCAGTAGGCCAACATTTTATGATTTGATGAAGAAGTATGGGATGAAGTGAGCTGTTGTTTTCTATATTCAGAATTTTTAGTGAAGATGAAAAATAATCTATGATTATATAGGCGGTTCAACTTATGAATATAATTAATTTAATAAAATGTAAGTGGATTAATGCAGCGAGTTTTTTACTGGTTTTGGTGTTGTCGTTTGGTATGATGACAGCGTGTACCCCAACTACTGGTGAAGAATATCTGCAACAGGCTCGATTAAATTTTGATAAAAGAGAATTTAAAACCGCAGTTATTAATCTCAAGAATGCCCTTCAACAGGACGCAAAAAATATTCAGGCGCGTTACTTGTTGGGGAAAGCCTACATCAATATTGGTGATGGTGCGAGTGCTGAAAAGGAACTTGAAACCGCCCGGCGTCTCAATATGTCATCAGAATTGTTAATAATTCCTCTTGGTAAAGCCTATCTGTTACAGGGGAAATCGAGAAAATTGTTGGATGAAGTAAAATCGGAATCGAATTTTCCCAGTCAACTCCGTGCGGAAGTTTTTGTGTTAAAGGCGCAGGCCAATTTGGCGTTAGGTGAGATAGAGGACGCGAGTAATTTCTTGCACAGAGCGTTGGAAGAAGATCCAGAGTCATTGGCGGCGGTGTTGCTAAAAGCACGTGTCGCTATTGTGCAGAGAGATTTGGATTCATCACAACAACTTATTGACCAGGTTATTAACAAGCAACCCGAAAATCTTGAAGCATGGCTGGTGGCGGCAGAGATTGCGCGGTTAAACGGCGATTTTTCTGTGGCTATAATGAATTTTGACAAGGTGTTAGCAATAGAACCAATCAATTTTCCGGCCTTACTCGGCAAGGCTGGGGTTAGCGTGGTAATAGGTGATTTTTCAACGGCGTTGCAGAGCGCTGAAAAAATACAGCGTGCTTCCCCGAAACATCCGCTGGCCAACTATATACGCGCGGTGGTTTTTTATCAGCAGAAAAATAATGAGGGCGCTGAGCAAGCTTTACATAAGGTTCTCAAAGTGGCATCGGGACATTTGCCCAGTCTTCAAATGCTTGGCGCTATCTATTTTTCCAGTGGTAGATATGAGCAAGCTCGAGTTTCGTTAGAAAAAGTGGCCAGTGGTTTTCCGAATAATCTTGCGGTACGAAAATTGTTGGCGAGTACCTGGATCAAGCTGGGCCAGCCAGAGTCAGCGATTAAGGTATTGGAAGAAGTGTTGGCGGCTAATGACAAAAATCCTCAGTTGTTGGCACTTCTTGGTAGTGCGTATATACAAAATAAAAATGTGACTAAGGGCGGGGAGTATCTTGATCGCGCAGTGGCTCAGTCGCCGAATAATGCAGCGATTCAAACCCAGCTCGCTTTGGGACGCCTTGCGGCAGGAAAAATGGCGAAAGCCGTAGAAGCGTTGGAAACGGCAGTTGAACTTGGGCAAGATATATTTCAGGCTGATATCTTGTTAGTGCTTACCCATATGCGAAGTAAAGAGTTCAACAAAGCTCTTGATATGGCCAAACAGTTGGCGCTGAAACTACCGGATAGTGCTGTTCCTCATAATCTTGCGGGTGCCGCATTTCTAGGATTAGGCGATGTGCAGGCTGCACGGGTGAGTTTTGAACAAGCCTTGGAAATTCAGGCCGATTTTTCTCCAGCGGCTATGAATTTGGCGAAGCTGGATGAAAGAAAAGGTGACATTAAGGGTGCCAAAGCCCGTCTTGAAAAAATCGCGGTGAATCGTGATGACAATGTTAGCGCTATATTAGCATTGGCTAGAATTGCAAGGCAGGAAGGAAGTCTGGCCGAATCGGAAAAATGGTTGTTTCAAGCCTGGGAACAAAATATTGGCAATGTGCAAGCTGGGATTTTATTGACACGGTACTGGATGGAGCAACGTGAGTTTAATAAGGCTGTTGATATTGCCCAGGAAGTGAAGATGCGGCACCCCAAAAATTTTGCGGTACTGAGGGCTTATGGTTCAGCACAAATGGCTGCCGATCAGAAAAGCGCCGCACTCGCGACCTTTCATAATCTTGCCGCTCAGCACCCTGATGTTGCGTCGGCCCACTATCTTCTTGGCCAAGTTTATCTTGCAACGGACGGTATTGACTCTGCGAGGAAGCATCTAAGTAGGGCATTGGATCTGGATTCCAAGTTTCTTCCAGCGCAGCTGATTTTGGCTCAAATTGCCGTCAAGAATGCTAATTTTGATAAGGCGATGCGTATCGCTAAAAAGATCCAACAACAAAGAGTGGCACTGGCTGTTGGTTATGAGCTGGAAGGTAATATACACATGCAGGCCAAGAATCCTTCCGCCGCGGCATTGGCTTTTGCGAAAGGTTTTGGTAAAACTCCCAGTGGTGTGCTGGCGGTGAAACACTTTCAGGCTGAAAGACAATTGCAGAATACTCAGGCTGACATTACCTTGTTGCTGCAGTGGTTGGAGCAACACCCAAAAGATGATCGAGTACGCTTGGTTTTAGCACAGGCCTACACTGAATCGGCGAATAAAGAGAATGCTGTTACTCACTATAAAAAAGTGCTTGAAACTAGTCCGGAGAATGTGAGTGTACTCAATAATATTGCGTGGCTGTATTATGAATTGGGTAGAAAAGGTGCATTGGACTATGGGAAAAAGGCACACGAACTGGCTCCTAATAATCCGGCAGTCAGTGACACTTACGGATGGTTGTTGCTTCAGAGTGGTGAATTGAAACAAGGCTTGAAGTATCTACAAAATGCGTATCAGCAAGCCCCGAATGTTGCCGAAATCCAATTTCATTATGCGGTAGCATTGAGTCGTAATGGAGATAAGACAGCAGCGAGAGAGGAGCTGAAGACATTACTGGCAAAACATGCTGATTTTCCCCAGGCAGTAGAGGCAAAGGCACTGTTATCAAAAATGCGATAAGTTTTAGATAGTTGCTTTAGGTGTCTTTTATCTGACTTAGGCTGACTTAGGCTGACATTGGTGATATAGCTTAACATAAGGTTATTTCAACTTTTCAATAAGGCATATGTGCAGAGTGCGGTCTCAAGAAACTGTAGTAGCCTTCCCATTGGGCGAGTTTTTTACGTAGGTTGGCGTCTCCGTTGTAATCCAGCATTTGATAAAACTCACGCTTATCCGTTAAGTTGAGTGCTCTACCTTGCCATTTAAACGAGGTGATGCTGGTTTGATGTACATATGCAGCATATCCAGGTCATCGATATGCCACTGGAATTTGGTTTAAAAGTAAGCGCTCAACAAACCCCATCTTGCAATTTCACATTCCAGGGTAACAGCGCT
>CAYNYJ010000091.1:0-11239 GCA_964401355.1 uncultured Ectothiorhodospiraceae bacterium
AAGGCATGCCGATAATCAGTTGGTATTGCTGTGAAAGTTAACGGGACAGCAGTGAGTTGTCTTACATGCGTGTCTAACTTACTTGTTTAGCAGAGTGTAGCGTGTTCATTGGGACGATGCTGTTCGATGAACGTGTGTGGGGTAAATGTGAGACGGGCAATCGTAGTTCGAAAGTGGAACCTACTTCAACGGTGCTGCTGACCGCAAGTGACCCCCCCATGAGCACACATATTTGTCTGCAGATGGTGAGACCCAGTCCGGTGCCGCCGTACTTTGAGCTGGTGCTGTTGTCGGCCTGGGTGAAGGCCGAAAAAATCCTATCTGCCTGATTTCTGGACATACCGATACCGCTATCCTGAATGATGGCAATAAGCCAGGTAATCCCTTTTATTTCTTGTAAGTCTATCGTCAAGGTAATTTTTCCGGTGCTGGTGAATTTGGCGGCATTGCTCAGGAGGTTGAGTAGTATTTGTTTGAGTTTGGTGCGATCGGTGTGGATGATGCGCAGTTCATTGATATCGATGAGATTAAATGTATTTCCATTTTTCTTAATTAAGGGTTTGGTCGTCTGCTCAACCTCAGCCAATAATTCGTCGATGTGGAAGTGTTCCAGATTAAGCTGCATTTTTCCCGCTTCTATTTTGGATAAATCGAGTACCCCGTTAATAAGCTCAAGCAGGTGTTTGCCAGCATTTTCTATATGGTTCAGGTCAGTGGCATCTTGATCCCGAGCATTCTCTTTTGCCTCTTCCCGCAATAACTCGCTATAACCGATGATGGCATTGAGTGGGGTGCGTAATTCATGGCTCATGTTGGCGAGGAAGAGACTTTTAGTAGTATTTGCCGTTTCGGCCGCCATTTTGGCCAGCTGTAGTTCTTCCTGGTTGAGTTTTCGTTCCAGAGCGACACTCACCCAGCCGCCGATTAAGTTGACGATATCCTGATCCATGTCGTAAAAGGGGGTTTTTCGTGG
Organism: uncultured Ectothiorhodospiraceae bacterium; assembly: GCA_964401355.1. Classification (GTDB taxonomy): domain Bacteria; phylum Pseudomonadota; class Gammaproteobacteria; order SZUA-152; family SZUA-152; genus SZUA-152. Next base: position 974 of record CAYNYJ010000091.1, read on the forward strand.
CTGTGAATCACTGAAGCTGATGACGCCAATCGCGTGGTTTTGAATTCTGATGGGGGCGCCCATGTAAGCGACAATATCATGTGGTACTGCGGTGTTGCGAAATTCGGTGTCGTTAACGTCTGTGAAGGCAATGGCTTTATTGGTAGAAAAGACTGCCCACACAGGATTGTTGTTGAAGGATATGTCGATGTTCGTTTTGACTGGAGCATGTTTTGTGGTAACGGTAGAAAGTATGGTGGCTTTATGCATTTCGTTGTCGATTTTTACAACGGTCGCGTTGGACATATTCAGCAGCCGACAGCCGAGGCGGAGCATCTCGGTTATTTGTTGGTCATTGCTTAAGCCAGGTAACGAGGAAACCTTGTATAAAGCGCGAATGCGGGTACCTTGAGTGAGCAGCTCTGTTTCAGTTTTTCCCGTGCGACGAACTACAAAAATGGTGAAGAGACTGAGTAACATTGCAACACCGGCTAACAACAGCACGATTAAATAGGTGTCTTTATTGTCCTGTGCAGTTTCGGCCAGATCTTGTTCGATGATGCTACGCTGCAAATCGACGAGGTTATCCAGCCGGGCCATAACCTGGTTTTGAGTAGGAATCAATTCGTTCCATACCAGGTTTTGCGCTGCGCCGGGGTCGTCATTCAGGACGAGCTCAACCGCCTGATTCTGTATCCCGCCGCCGCGTATAACAAAGGGTTGTAACTCACGCCACGCATTTATTGTTGCCGGGTTACGATTATTTGCCAGTAACTTTTCTCTGGCGAGAATGAAGTCAGAACCCAGTTCACGGAAACGCATGATTTCGTCGTCAAGCTCGAAGGGGTCGGTCAGTGAGGTCATCCGATATATCGAAATTGCGCGACCCTTTGCGCGGTTTTGCAATGTTGCAACCAGGAGAGATTCAGCCTGTTGATTAACGAGTTTTTGAATGCGGTGGTTATTGTCGGAGATATTTTTTGTCCACACGGCGACTAAAATGACCAGTAGCATGATAATGGTCGCAAAGCCGAGGGCAATAATAGTTTTTGTTTGCAGGTGCGGCATAGCATGTCATGGAGCGGTTTTGTATGTATTCAAGCTGTATTTCGACCGGCAGAGACAAAACTTGACAGGCCTGTGTGGGAATTTTCGATTACTAGTTGAAGTTATAGACGATTGTTTAAAGGTGTTAGAGATATAGAATGGCGCGCTAATCAATAACTATGAATAGGCTTGTGCTGGCGCACCGTTTGCCATTGATAACTACCCACAAGTAACGACACTTAGCAAGACAACTTCACCAAGAGGGATAGCAATGACGATGTTGTTAACAGGGCTTGTTAAGCCCTGAGAGTGATTAGCATAAAAAATGTATTTTCAGGATGGCGGTGCTGTTTGTAGAAACGGCAGTTTAATCCGCGTCGTAACCTAGGTTGGGCGCAAGCCAGTATTCGCTTTCGCTGGCATTAAATTTCTTGCGTTGGGTGTAGTCTGCCACCTGGTCGCGATTAATTTTTCCGACCGCAAAATAGCAGGCCTCGGGGTGCGAGTAATATACACCGCTCACTGCCGCAGTGGGCACCATGGCTTTAGATTCGGTAAGCCAAATGCCGGTGTTCTTCTGGGCATCCAGCATTTCCCATAAAGTATCTTTTTCGGTGTGATCCGGGCAGGCAGGGTATCCGGCGGCAGGCCGAATACCTTTGTACAATTCTTTTGTCAGTTCTTCGTTGTTGAGGGTTTCGTCGCTAGCGTAGCACCAGAATTCCTTGCGCACTCTTTGGTGCATGCGTTCGGCAAAGGCTTCGGCCAGACGATCGGCCAAGGCCTTGATCATGATCGCTTGGTAATCGTCATGATCGGCTTCGAAGCGCGCCACGTGTTCGTCGATGCCAATGCCCGCAGTGACCGCAAAGCCACCCACATAATCTTTTAGGCCGCTGGCCTTGGGCGCGATAAAATCAGACAGGCAACGGTTGACCTTGCCCGGTGGTTTTTCCAGTTGCTGACGCAGGTTGAACAGGGTGTGGACGATTTCGTTGCGCGATTCGTCCGCATAAACCTCGATGTCGTCGTCATTGATATTGTTGGCCGGATAAAAACCAATCACCGCCCGTGCCGTCAGCCATCTTTCATCGATGATTTTTTTCAGCATCGCCTGCGCATCGGCGAACAACTTTTTTGCCTCCTCGCCCAATTTGGCATCATCAAGAATTTTTGGATAACTGCCACGTAATTCCCAAGAATGAAAAAACGGTGTCCAGTCAATATATTCCGCTAATTCTTGCAACGGGTAATCGTCAAAGACTTTGGTGCCAAGAAATCTCGGCACGGGAGGCGTGTACGTCGTCCAGTCGATGTCGGCCTTATTGGCGCGCGCTTGTTCCAGGGTCAGCCACTTGAGTTGTTTGCGTCGGTTGGCGTGGTTGATGCGCACCTGTTCGTAGTCAGCTTTTACTTCCTCCACGAAGGCCTGTTTCAGATCGGCGCTGATAAGTTTTTGCGCCACGCCCACGGCACGTGAGGCATCTTTCACCCACACGCTGGGGCCGTTCTGGTAGCCGGGTTCGATCTTCACTGCGGTGTGTGCGCGTGAGGTGGTGGCGCCGCCGATCATCAGCGGCACGTGGAAATCCAGGCGCTGCATTTCTTTGGCAATATTCGCCATCTCTTCCAGTGAAGGTGTGATGAGGCCGGACAGGCCGATGATATCGACGTTTTCTTTTTTGGCGGTTTCGAGAATCTTTTGCGCGGGTACCATCACCCCAATGTCGAGGATCTCAAAATTGTTGCATTGCAACACTACGCCGACAATATTTTTGCCGATGTCGTGCACGTCACCTTTTACGGTCGCCATCAGTATTTTACCAGCGGCCCGGGCCTTGCCGTCTTTTGCCGCTTCGATAAAGGGTAATAAGTGGGCCACGGCTTTTTTCATCACGCGCGCGGATTTGACGACTTGCGGGAGGAACATTTTACCGGCACCGAACAGGTCGCCGACGACGTTCATGCCGTCCATCAACGGGCCTTCGATGACTTGTATCGGCCGCTCGAAATTCAGCCGCGCCTCTTCGGTATCTTCGACCACGTAGGTATCGTTGCCTTTGACCAGCGCATGTTCGAGGCGTTTCGCCACCGGCCAGTCACGCCAGGCAAGATCTTCTTTTTGCGCGGCCACTTTGCCGTCGCCACGGAACTGTTCGGCGACTTCCAACAAACGGTCGGTGGCATCGTCACGACGATTCAGCACTACGTCTTCTACCCGTTCCTTGAGTTCAGCGGGCAAGTCGTCGTACAGCGCGAGTTGGCTGGCGTTGATGATGCCCATATTCATACCGGCCTTGATGGCGTGATACAGGAACACCGAGTGAATCGCCTCGCGAACCGGGTTATTGCCGCGGAACGAAAACGAGACATTAGAAACACCGCCGGAAATTTTCACGTGGGGCAGACTGTCGGTGATCACCCGCGTGGCTTCGATAAAATCGACGCCGTAATTATTGTGCTCTTCGATACCGGTGGCGATGGCAAAAATATTCGGGTCGAAGATGATGTCTTCCGCTGGGAAGCCAACAATTTCCGTTAGAATTTTATAGGAGCGGGTGCAAATGTCGATCTTGCGTTGCTGGGTATCGGCCTGGCCAGTTTCGTCGAAGGCCATAACAATCATCGCCGCACCGTATTTACGCACCTTTTTGGCGTGTGCGATAAACGCCGCTTCGCCCTCTTTGAGCGAGATGGAATTGACGATGCCCTTGCCCTGCACGCACTTGAGCCCGGCTTCGATGATCTCCCACTTGGAAGAATCGATCATCACCGGCACCTTGGAAATGTCCGGTTCCGAGGCAATCAAATTGAGAAAATCGCGCATCGCTTCGACGCCGTCGAGCATCGCCTCGTCCATGTTGATGTCGATGACCTGCGCGCCATTTTCCACCTGCTCGCGCGCTACGCTCAGCGCTTCGTCGAATTGCTCGTCGAGAATCAGTCGTTTGAATTTGGCCGAGCCGGTGACGTTGGTGCGTTCGCCGACGTTCATAAACAGCGATTCGGCGGTGATGTTGCAGGGTTCCAGTCCGGCCAGGCGCAGGGTGTGGTCGTCTTCGGGGACGATACGCGGCGAGTGTTTGCTCACCGCCTTGGCGATGGCGCTGATGTGCGCCGGGGTGGTACCGCAGCAGCCGCCGATGATGTTGATAAAGCCGCTGGCTGCCCACTCTTCGATTTCGCGCGACATCTCTTCCGGGGTTTCATCGTATTCGCCAAACTCGTTGGGCAGGCCCGCGTTGGGGTGGCTATTGATGTAGCAGTTGGCGATGCCCGCCACTTCGGCCACGTACTGGCGCAGTTCCTCTGCACCCAGCGCGCAGTTAAAGCCGAAGCTCACCGGGTTGATGTGACGCACGGAATTCCAGAAGGCCTCGGCGGTTTGGCCGGACAGGGTACGGCCGGAGGCGTCGGTAATGGTGCCGGAGATCATCACCGGCAGGCGCGTGCCGCTGGTCTCGAAATAATCCTCGATGGCGTATAGCGCGGCCTTGGCATTGAGAGTGTCGAAGATGGTTTCGACCAGAATGATATCCGAGCCGCCGTCCACCAGCCCTTTGATGGCGTCGAGATAACTTTCACACAGGGTGTCGAAATCGATGTTGCGGAAGCCGGGGCGGTTGACGTCCGGCGACAGGCTCGCGGTGCGGTTGGTGGGGCCGATCACGCCCGCCACGAAACGTGGCTTTTCGGCGGTGCTGAAGGCGTCGCAGGCCTGGCGAGCCAGACGGGTAGCCTCCAGATTCAGCTCGTAAGACAGGCCCTCCATGGAATAGTCGGCCATGGACACGCTGTTGGCGTTAAAAGTATTGGTTTCGACGATGTCTGCACCGGCTTTGAGATAGGCGCTGTGAATATCGCGGATAATCTTCGGCTGGGTCAGTGACAGCAGGTCATTATTGCCTTGCAGGTCACTTTGCCAGTCGGCAAAACGCTCGCCGCGATAACCGGCCTCGTCCAGTTTGTAGGACTGGATCATGGTGCCCATGGCCCCGTCGAGGATCAGGATTTGGTCTTTAAGACGTTTTTCGAATTCGGTCATGTCTGCCACGCGCCCGTAATGGGGTGTCGATTTTGGAATATCACTTTTGGAGTATCAAAAATAGCCGCGCATTTTAACACGCCTGAAGCACCAACGCCCGACCTGCGAGACAGGCCGGGCGCCAGTTTTCCGAACGGGGAATTGGGTGGTGTTTACTGCGGTGCAGGGCCAGTGGAAGGGGCTAGCACTGCTCCCAGGGCAAGTCGTGGTGACGCCAGCCACCGGTGGTGGAGCGGTGGTGGGTGTCATCCAGTTCACCTTCAAATCCCTCCAACACGTTGAAAACATTCGTGAAACCGTCTTTGATGAGCGCCTCGCCGGCCTCGTGAGAGCGTTTGCCGCTGCGGCAGATCAACACCACTGGTGCGCAATCCTCATCATCGCAGCTCAGCCCGCCAAGCATCACCTGGCGCACATGGGCGGAAAATTGGGGATTGATCTTCCAGTCGGGTTCGTCGATCCAGGCCACGTGTACTGAACCTTTGGGGTGGCCCACAAACAGGTATTCCATGGAAGAACGCACGTCGATCAATACCGCATTGGGGTGCTCATCCAGCATCTTGTGCGCCTCAATGGGGGAGATGCCTTTGACATGCTTGTCGGCAGGTTTGCTGCTCATGATTTCATCCTCGGTCTGTCATGTTAAGCCGCGCATGGCAATCGGCGGCTCAGTGTTTGTTGTATAAAGGAGGTTCCTTAACCTGTTTTAGGGTGCCTCGCCCGCGTTTTTTGGTGAGCTTGATCCTGGCACGAATAAGCGTGTTGATCAGGGTCAGGGCGATAAACAGACCCCGCTGCCACGGGCCACCCAGTTCAGGTACGAATCGAACCACCAGGCCGACCAGCATGGCGACAATACCAATGGCCACAAAATAGACACATAGTGCCAGAAGTTTGCTTGCGATAAACAGCACGGCCAACGCCCATCAGTGCCCGTGGTACAGAATATAAAACACCTCCATTAGCGCGCGTCTTGCCCCTGCCTAGCACGAACGTATTTATTATACACAGATAAAACGATTCTATGAATGGCTCGGGTGTGTCTGGCCGGGTTGTGGGTGATGGGTGCCACGAGTGCTTCAATCCCCAAGATTTCTATCTGTAACAGAGTGCAGGCCGACAGGTTACACTATGCGCCCATGAAAAACGCGGCCACCAAAAAGTCACTTCTTTCCCCAAGATGGGCCCTGCCCAAATCCTTGCTGCGCCCGGTGGGCCGGGCAATCAGTGATTATGGGATGATCCGCGAAGCGGATCGCATTGTCGTGGGACTCTCTGGAGGTAAGAACTCACTTTACCCTGTTGCATTTGCTCTTGCATTTGCAGCGACATGCGCCGGTGCGCTTTGAGGTGGCGGCGTTGACGGTTGACTCGATGGTGGACGGTTATGAACCGGCGCGGCTGAAACCGTATTTGGCCGAGCTGGGTGTGCCTTATTTTTTTGAGGCCCAGCCCATCATGGACATGGCCAACGAGCACATGGGCAACGATTCCTATTGCGCATTTTGTTCACGCATCAAACGCGGCATCATGTATCGCATTCTGCGCGATGAGGGCTACAACGTGCTGGCGTTGGGCCAGCATCTGGACGACCTTGCCGAGAGTTTTTTGATGTCAGCGTTTCATGGCGGGCAGCTACGCACCATGAAAGCGACCTATCAAAATGATGCTGGTGACGTTCGAGTGATTCGTCCTTTAGTGTATGTGCGCGAGCATCAAACTGCCGCCTTTGCCGAGGCCGCTGCGCTGCCGGTGATCGCTGACAGTTGTCCCGCCTGTTTTCAAATGCCCACCCAACGTCAGCACATGAAAGAATTGCTGGGCGCCGAAGAAGCAATGAATCCACAGTTGTTCAAAACCTTGTTAACCACTCTCAAGCCGTTGATGGTGCCGGATTACTATCAGCCGACAGATAGCCAAACTGCAAATAGTCAAATAACGCAGCATGAAAAAAAGCTGAATAACGCAATGGTAGGTACATAACAGAATGCATGCTTTTTTAGTTCGGTTGATTTTAAAAGCGCTGTCCCGTTTACCGTTGTCGATCGTGCATCGAATGGGTGACCTGCTGGGCCGTAGCCTGACGTTTTTCGCCAATGATCTGCGTGATACCGCGCGCATCAATATTCGGCATTGCTTCCCCGAGTGGTCTGCACAACGACAACAGCAATTGGTGCTACAGTGCCTGCAACAAACCGCCAAGGCCATCTTGGAGACAGGTGTCCTGTGGCTGCAATCGCCACAACGTGTATTGTCGCGGGTGAAAACCGTGAGCGGAGAAGATGTGCTGTTGCAGGCGATGGCCAAAGGAAGAGGCGTGATTCTTGCCATCCCCCATTTGGGCGCTTGGGAAATCGTCGGTTTGTACGGCTCAACGCACTGGCCGATGACCAGCCTCTACCGGCCGCCACGCCAGGCAGCGTTAGCAGAGTTGATGCGTCAGGGGCGTGAACGCGCCGGGGCCAAACTGGTGCCGACCGATGCCAGTGGGGTGCGTGCACTCTACAAGGCGTTGGGCCGAGGTGAGCTGATTGCCATTCTACCCGACCAGGATCCCGACCGGGCCTCCGGTGTGTTTGCGCCCTTTTTCGGCGTGCAGGCCAACACCATGACGTTACTATCACGCCTCGCCAGAAAATCCGGTGCGGTGGTGTTAATGGCTTATGCGGAACGCTTGCCGGGAGGAATGGGTTATCATCTGCATTTTCAAAGTACCGATGAGGCACTGCTGGGTGGTGACGCGGTACAGGCGGCGGCCAACCTTAATCAGGCCGTTGAGCAATGTGTATTACAACAGCCGACGCAATATCAGTGGGCATACAAACGTTTTAAAACGCGCCCGCAGGGCGAAAACAAATTTTATTAAATTTTGTAGGGGGAATTGGTTTGTTATTCGAAACCTTCCTCTGTTATACCAATGAAAAAAAACAGGAAGTTTATAGAGCATGAAAGAAGAAAATAAAACGCCAGCCGATTCTACTGGAAAAGGCATATTTCACGCCCCTTGGGAAAAATCCTTTGAGAAAATATTGACGCCGTTTGAGCAGTTTGTTCATCGGGAGACCACCGGTGGTCTGCTGCTGATGGCGACGGCAATTTTGGCCCTGGTGTTGGCGAACAGTGCGTTGGCTGAAATGTACCAGCATCTTTTACACACGCCGGTCAGTATTGGCGTCGGCGAATGGATTCTGGAGAAAACCTTACACCACTGGGTGAACGATGGCCTGATGGCACTATTTTTCTTTGTTGTAGGTTTGGAACTCAAGCGTGAAATATTGGTGGGCGAACTGGCGGTGCCGCGTCAGGCCGCATTACCTATCGCGGCCGCGATAGGTGGCATGGTGGTGCCAGTACTGTTTTATCTCGCTTTTAATCCCGAAGGTGATGCCGCTGGTGGTTGGGGTATTCCCATGGCGACGGATATTGCCTTCGCGATTGGTGCCCTAGTTTTGCTCGCACATCGGGTACCAAAATCGTTGATTACCTTTTTGGTGGCCTTGGCCATTGTGGATGATCTTGGTGCGGTGTTAGTGATTGCGTTGTTTTATACGGAGCAGATTATCTGGGAAGCGTTACTGTCCGCATTTGTAATATTGGCGTTGTTGATCGTGTTGGGTCGTGCCGGCGTTCGTCAGTCCCTGCCGTATCTTTTGCTCGGTGGCTTGCTGTGGTTTGCACTGCTGAAGTCGGGTGTCCACGCCACCCTGGCCGGAGTAATAACCGCGTTTACCATTCCGGCCTATTCGAAATATGACCCGGCGCGCTTTAGCGAGCACATGAAAAAACTGATCGCACGTTTCGATGCCAGTCATCAGCCCGGTAAAAGTATTATGACTAACGATAGCCTGCGTGCGGTGGTGCAAACGCTGGAAAACAGTGTGCATAAAGTGGAGGCGCCCTTACAACGTTTGGAACATGGCATGCACATGCCGGTGGCGTTTCTGGTAATTCCCATCTTCGCGTTTTTTAATGCTGGCATCCCCATCGAGTTTTCGGAACTGGGTGAAACCATCATGCACCCGGTGACCCTGGGTGTGATCTTCGGATTGGTGGTGGGAAAATTCGTCGGTATTGTTGGGGCCTGCTGGTTAGCCCTTAGGCTGGGGATAGGTCAACTTCCCGCACAAACCAGTTTTAGTCAGATCGCCGGAGTGGCGCTGCTTGCGGGCATCGGGTTCACCATGTCGATATTTATTGCTGAACTGGGTTTTGCGGGGCAAGCAGAAAATTTGCTGATGGCTAAAACCGGGGTCTTGATTGCTTCATTGCTTGCCGGTATTGGTGGATTTGTGTGGTTGAGGTGTGTGAGTAATCGGTGAGGTTAACGGTTTGTTAAACCTAATGTGCCATTTTGCGGTCTTATTTTTCCGTTATTGTATATTTGTATTTCAAGCCGACTATTTTTTGTTCTCGGGACAACGTGCCATTTTATACTCCAGTATGCGGGCTCGTACTCATTGTAGATATTTTTATATGTGACTTCAGAAATGAAAGATGCATTATTAATTGTAATATTATTTATAGTGACATAATCCTTTGCGGCTTGAATTACTTCTGTAGCAGATAATTTTGGCGGGTCATATTTTTTTGCCCATATTGCATGGGGGAGCGAAAACAGTAAAAAAACCAGTAATAATTTTTTCACCTTATTGGGTATAACGAGTAAAGTAACCGGTACGCGGCTTTTTGTCTTTTTCCTAACGTCAGCCATAAATTATATTCCTCATCGGTTCGAGCTAAGGTGGCCCTTTTCAACGAAAAATGAAAAGAGGGCTGGATTTTTCGATGTCATATTTTTGAGCCAACCACATGAGTGATATACAAAGTTACCATTCGATTTTAGTCAACCCAACGGTGGGGCATAAGGCTGAAATTTTTTACCTCCCAGCTTGAGCGATGCGTCTTTTCGTGCTCAAATTCAATACATAGTTGATAAGGGTTGGAATCCGGGTGTCGAGCATGCCGGGCTAGAACAAGCAATGGAAAATTGATGGTGCACGTGGAAGTTGCCTATGTTCGGTGAAACTGACGTCGTGGTGATTCCTGATGAAGTTATGGTTTGTTATAGCACGTCCAGACAATCGATAGGCTTTGGTAACGTTGCACAGTCTGCGGGGGCTGCAATGGTTGTTTGTCGTGGTATCACTAGTGTCCCATAAACTTTCATGAAAACTGCAACCTTGTTTGCAGATGAG
>CAYNYJ010000092.1:0-10866 GCA_964401355.1 uncultured Ectothiorhodospiraceae bacterium
CGACTGGGGACTGGAAAAGCTCACGCTAGGGTAACGCAATGACTTGCTCGAAATCGCGGATTATCCAGATTCTGTTTATGTGGTGACCCAAGATCGGCAAGATAGTTAAACGCTTCAAGTATCAATTTTCCGGCGGGTGCGGCACTGAAAGTAATGTCATTAAGTAGTCTTGGAAAAAATCGCCTGACCTTGCCATATTGCTCGACCATTTCATCATAAAAACGGTCATTAGATGGCCGCGCTAAATCATTGACGATAGCGATAGATTCGGCCAATTGCGTTTTTTGGAATCGAGAAAAGATTAACTCGCGTAACTGATTGTCTTCCGTTTCTTCATTCAAAACTAGCGCACAAACTTGCGCTAATGCCAATGCTGATTTATCCATATCCTTCAATGTTCGAAAACGTTTTTTCTGACCGATTTTTTTAGCCTCACCGGCAATACTGGAGATGAGCAAATCTAAAACATCCAGCGCATCATCAAGGGCAATGGTTTCAAATACCTTCACGAAAGCCACCAAAATAGCAGTGCGTTTATCATCTGGCATCCGCGCTATTTTGTGCATGGAAATTATGCCCGCGTGTCGTGCCAAGCTCTTTAGTCGAACAGGTGGAGTATGGGAGAAGTTGAGCTTCTGTAAACCAAATGCCTGTAGTTCTTGGTAGCGCTCTACTGCTGCATTAAATGAAGGACTACTGATTGTTACTGGGCCTTTACGATATCGATCAAACTGAGAGACACGCGTACCTCCAGGCACTTGTAGAATAGTTTCCAGTTTTGCTTTTTGTTCATCTGTTGGTAATGACGATAATCGTTTCCATAATCGATTAGCTGCTCTTTCGCGGATGCCAGAAATAAGTCGTGATAAAGTTGTGGCTCCCGGTAGCAGTACTTTGTGTTGAATCAACCAGGCAGTTGCAAAATCAAACATCAGGCTGGGGCGTTCATTACTTATCCAGGTACGAGCGTACAGCAATCGCGCTAAACGAAATCGCCAGGGAGGCGTATTGAACTCATGATAGCCATAATGTGTGTGTATTTCTGTGATGTGGGTATAGCGTGTTACTTTACGCGCCATATACTGATCTAAATTCTCAGCACCCGTGCCCACCTGTTGAGCAACGAAGTAAATCACACCGGATGGCACATTTGTTGGGTCTGGTAAGAAAGCTCCCAGAAACCTCACGGTAGTCAATTGCAATGCAAACCCAAGTCGATTGTAATCACCTCGCCGTTTATTAATAAGGGTAAGGTCAGTATTGTCCAGGTGAAAATAACGGGCGAGCTGAGTTTCATTTGGCTCATCAGAAAAACGACCATATTGTTTTTTTTGTTCTTCGGTCAGAAACTCAATGGGCATATCAGTCTTTCATTCGTAGATATTGGTACAGAGTTTCACGACTAATTCCAAAATCACGAGCCACTTGCGCTTTTTTCTCACCGGCAGCCACTCTTGATTTAAGTGCGGCAATGTCTGCATCCGATAAGGCTCGTTTTCTTCCACGATACACGCCACGTTGCTTGGCCAGGGCGATGCCTTCGCGTTGACGCTCTCGTATTAACGCGCGTTCAAATTCTGCAAATGCACCCATAACGGATAACATTAAATTTGCCATCGGAGAATCTTCACCCGTAAAAGACAGGTGTTCTTTTACAAACTCGATGCACACGCCGCGTTTTGTCAGTGATTGAACGATATGGCGCAGGTCATCGAGATTACGTGCCAGTCTATCCATGCTGTGCACCACAACCGTGTCACCAGCACGTATGAATTGCATCATCTCATCCAATTGTTCACGATGAACATCTTTGCCGGATGCTTTGTCAGTGAAAGTTCGATCAACCTGAGTGCCTTCTAGTTGCCGGTCTGTATTTTGGTCAAAGGCACTGACCCTGACATAGCCAATACGCTGTCCTGTCATCGTGTTACCCTCATAGTGTCAGGATAGAGTCTATGAGCCTGACAAATATGTGTCAATAAAAAAGAAAACATACTTTAAACTGACACTATTGATACTGTAGCCTGACGTCAGGTTAAGGTATACCTCAAAATGACGACTTCACTGGCCTAACAACTTTGCGGGCTGCCTAATAATGGGCCACAATGTAGCTCATAATCACAGGAGATCGCACCGTTATGTCTGCAAATGCTGTTGTCCGTGCTCGTATTGATGAGCACATTAAAGAAGAAGCCACCGCTGTGCTGGCAAGCATGGGACTGACTGTCTCAGATGCTTTTCGATTAATGCTCACGCGTGTTGCCAGGGAAAAGACGTTGCCTTTCGAGCAGCTGGTGCCTAATGCTGAAACTATTAAAGCAATGAAAGAAGCTCGGCGTGGGAAACTGAAATCTTTCGATAGTGTGGATGCACTGTTGGCGGGTTTACATGCTGAGGATTGAACGAACCGGACGATTTAAACGTGATTACAAGCGTGAGATGAAAGGTCGTCACCGGACAGCACTGGAATCGCTTGATAGTTTTTGCATACCGCTGGGTATTCTGTAATACCGTCTTTCAATAAATCATCACGTATTTGTTTACTCATGCGCTTGTCTAGTCCGTGGTATTTGCCTTCTCTCATGAGTTCATCCTTTCGTGCGTCAATTAAACGGTCGTTTGTTGAACAATACAAAAATCCAGTCTTTGCATTGTAATTTGTGTTCCATTAACCGTAAATTATTCTAAGTTCCATAATTGGGTGAGCACGTTTTATAGTGCCTACGTGGAAAGCTGTTTTTCGTGTTCAATGCTTCAATTGGCGGCACCAAACCTGCTATGGTCTCGGTTGATTTCTGCTATCCCATCCCCACAACATATCGATGTCGGTAGGCAGTGGCAGGACAACACTTTCACACCGGATGTTCACAAAAATTGCAAGGTTAGAGCTGAGCGGTGGTTTTAACCGTAAACGGTATGAACTTTTTTCACGTCCCCAACATGCTTTGTGATGCGCATTATTGCAAATGATGAGGTCCGATTCTGGCTAGATTCGTTTTCTGTGTCGCGTATACTCCCCGCATATGGAGAGTACAAAATAGATGCTGTTAAGTGACGACATACTTGAGCGGGCCCGGTTAGCGCGCGATGCACGATTCGATGGACGTTTTTTCGTTGGGGTGAAAACAACCAATATTTACTGCCGTCCGATTTGTCCCGTAAAAATGCCAAAGGCAGAAAACGTATTGTTTTTTGCCAGCGCGGCGGCAGCCTCGGAGGCTGGATTTCGGCCTTGCTTGCGATGTCGTCCGGAGTGCGCCCCCGGCTCACCCGCGTGGCATGGCAGCTCAAGTATTGTGCAGCGTGGATTAAAGCTTATTGCGGCTGGCACACTGGATGAGAGTAGAGTTACTCAACTTGCTTTGCGTCTCGGCGTGACAGATCGCCACCTGCGACGACTCTTCATGAAACATTTGGGGGCATCACCAACCGCTGTTGCACATACACAACGTCTCCATTTTGCCAAGCGTTTGCTCGATGAAACATGTTTATCGATAACTCAAGTCGCTCTGGCCGCCGGATATGGGAGTGTGCGTCGTTTTAACGACCAATTTAAGCGCACGTACCAACGAACACCGCATGAACTGCGTAAACGCAACGTTTCCGATGTGGATCCTTCGGGATTGTCTTTACGGCTGCCGTATCAAAGTCCGCTGGACTGGGATGCCATGCTGCGGTTTCTGGTGGTACGGGCAACGCCAGGCGTCGAAGCGGTAACAGACCGACGATACGCGAGAACGATCACCGTCGGCGGGCAACCCGGCACTGTCATGATCCAACCCGCAGAGTCACCCGGTTTTTTGATATTGACGATCCATGCGGCGTTGACTTACCACATTTTTGAGATCGCCCAAACCGCACGTGCGGCGTTTGATCTCGATGCCCCAGTAGCGGAAATAACGAAATTTCTTGCTCAGGACACACTGCTCGCGGCCTCAATCCAGCGCCAACCCGGCATCCGTGTGCCCGGTGCATGGAATGGTTTTGAATTGACCGTACGAGCGATTCTTGGCCAGCAAATTTCGGTGAAGGCAGCGACAACCCTCGCAGGTCGATTGGCACACCGCTACGGAGAACCCATCGACCCCCGGTTAACAATGTCAGACAGTTCGTTGTCCCGTATTTTCCCGACCCCGACGCGACTTGCCAAGGCACGGATGGCCAACCTGGGAATCACCAAAAACCGTACCGATACAATTCGTAGACTGGCAGAGGCAACTGAAAGACAGGAAATCGATTTTGATCCTTTTCAAGATCCGAATAATTTTTGTCAGCGCCTTCAAACCATTCGTGGCATTGGCGAGTGGACCGCACAGTACGTGGCGATGCGAGTGTTAAAAGACCCTGATGCGTTCCTGGTATCAGACCTTGGTCTACTGAAAGCGATCAAACCCGGTCAAAAAGTCACCCCGAAAATTTTAGCAACGCAGGCGGAAAATTGGCGACCTTGGCGCGCCTATGCGGCAATGCACCTGTGGAATTCATTACTGGATTCAGGAAAATAGATCAAATGTATTACACCTATTTCGACACGCCGATCGGCGAATTACTGCTGGCGGGAAACCGGCATGCACTCTACGAACTTGGTTTCCCCGGCGGCCCCAAACGACGGCGGGCAGAGCCGGATTGGGAGCTGCGCGACGTGATTTTCGCCGAAGCGAAATCGCAAATCAGACAGTATTTTGAGGGGACACTTAAAGTGTTTTCATTATCGCTTGCCCCGAGCGGGACACCGTTTCAGTTGAGTGTGCTTGATGAGCTGAGGAAAATACCCTACGGCACGACCGTTTCGTATCGCGAGATCGCCATGCGTCTTGGCAAGCCCCGGGCGATGCGAGCCGTCGGTACAGCCAATGGCAGAAACCCGATTCCGCTGATTATCCCTTGCCATAGGGTGATTGCCAGCGACGGTAAACTTACCGGTTTCGGTGGTGGCCTGCCGACGAAAGAAGCCCTCTTGAAACTCGAGCAAGAAGGAAGTTTATCCGAAATCAAAAACAAAAGGAGGAGCACATAAAAGGAACTCTATTGATGAAATAAAGACTCGTCGAAGAGTCTTCGCAAAAATATTTGCTATTGGGGACATTGTGTAGTTATTAAATAAATCAAGGAGAAAGCTAATGGAAGAGAAATTACTTTATGAACGTCTTGGTGGTTACGATGGCATTACAGCTTTTATTAATGACCTGTTGTCACGATTACAAGCAGATTCCCAACTAGGTCGTTTCTGGAAAAACCGGGGAAAAGATGGTCTTTCAAAAGAAAAACAATTGTTAATAGATTTTCTTTGTTCCGTTACTGGCGGTTTGACGCATTACTCTGGCCGAGACATGAAAACATCTCATCAAGGGATGAATATCAGTGACAGTGACTGGTCTGTATTTCTAGGACATGCTGGTTCTACTATGGCATTTTTGCAGATACCCAAACAGGAATGCGACGAAATCGTTGCATTTATATCGGACTTGAAAGGAGATGTTGTCGAAGCATAGTTGACTACTAAAAGGCACCCCGGTTATGCCGGGGGCCGCACTAGCTCGACCAAAACATCGACTTGAATAACTGCCGAATTTCAATCGAAGAACGAAAATACTACGTCGATCTACGAAAGTATGGTTCGCATGTGCAGAAGCTGAAAATTTTTCACCTGACTCATAACGCCCCGTATATTGTTTGACTGGTTATTGCGAGTACCAATTTTTCCTTGTACTAATTCTTAGAGGAAATATCATTCCCGCTATTGTTATGTTCGTGTTGCGTCATTTCTATTAACGTCGAGATATTCAATCTTGGCGGTAAACATCAACATTGTCACTGTTACTAATCATCTGGATATCGTTGTGCTCATCTTCGTTATTGTGGACATAGCCCTCATTTCGAGCAGAAATAAATTTTGTTTCGTAACCCAATGTTTCAGACTGGCGAACCGTTCATACATCGTTATTATATAATAGTGCATTAAATCACATAACTACAGGTAATATTGCCTTGTCCCAAAAAATATTTGGGCATACTGTATTTTTTCGTACATTTAGATCCAATTTAGATTTAGTGATTTGTCGAGGAAATCATCATGTTTTTCTTAAAGACTAGAATTCACATATTTTTGTTTTTGTCGTTGATGTTTTTATATTTCCCTGTTGGCGCTGACAACGGTGGCATCCCATTACTCGTAATAGGATCTTCTTTCGAAAATGGAACAACACCAATCGATAACGATTTAAATGCGCCGCTCGGTGGACTAGCCGTTGGAGCGGGAAGCTACTTAGCCTTAGGCGATGCCCTTGTTCGAGAAATGAATGGATTAGTCGTTAATGAGGCAGAGGTCGGTGCTGGAACTTTTGACCGGGTATCCTGTTTGGCAACTTTTTGTCTATTTCAGCAAAAATGGGCCGGTTACCAAACTCAGTTTGAAAAACTACTCTTGCGTGTCGCTTTGCGAGACCCTTTAAACCCTTTCCATATCGTTGGATATAACGCTGAATACATGGTTATCGGACTACCAAACGATTGCATACACTCAGATGCATTCGGTATTCCACAAAATGACACACAACCCTGTTCTATAGAAGACGTCAACGTAACCGTAGACCGGATTGTTCAAGTTGCTAGAGAAGCACTTTTGCTAGGTATAACACCTGTAATCACGATACATCCCGAATTTAATAATTTAGAACTTTCAATTACACAACAGTTGCTTGGATTTACTTGGATTGCAAATGAATCTCAGTACAACATATTACGTAGCACATACAAACGTCGACTCAAAAATGAACTGCCGGATGCCATTGTCGTAAACCCATGGCGACACTATGTACATAGGGGTGATGGCTTGCATCCAAACAGGAAAACCATCGAAAAGGCTGCCAAGAAGGTGGCCAAATTAATCCGTAAACATCGCCACCTCGATTAATTTCCGCCATAGAAATTCTAAAGTTGTCAAACTAAAAAAGGACTTTTCAAAATGACTAGAATTATTCACTTACCAACAGTAAATCAAAAAAATTATAATGAACGTGTTAATAGAACAGAAGTATTCCTAGGCATAGATAGACAAGAGCGAGAAAAATCTCAGGAAATTTTATCGCGATGCACCGTGGGTATAGCAGGTACTGGAGGAATAGGCGGGGCTATGGCTCTGCGTCTTGCGCGATTCGGAATAAAAAAACTTAAAATAGCTGATCCTGAGGACTTTGATTGGTCTAACATCAATAGACAGTTAGGTGCAACTAAAAACAATGTAGGAAAAAATAAAGCAGAAATAGTTGGGGATATGGTTAACGAACTGGCGGGGGATGTTGAAATAGAAATTTTCACAGATGGGATCACTGTTGAAAATGCAGACGAATTCGTAGCTGGCTGCGATATTGTTCTTGATCAGCTGGAGTTTATGGTGATTAAAGAAAAGTTTGCTTTACACAGGGCTTTTAGAGCGAATAAAAATGTTAAAAATATATTAGCCTGCACGATAGTTGGTTATGGTGCGTACCTATATAAATACACGCACGACAGTATGTCGGTAGAAGAATGGTACGACGGTATAGATGAAAATCAAGAATTGGATGAAGAAACTGTAGAACGGTTGATTGGATTGTGGGCTCCAAAGTTCGCACATTTTCCATCATACGGTGAAGTGCGAAACTGGATGAAAGAAAATGATGCAGTTCCCATTTTTGCGGGTACACCCCCGCTAGCTGAAGGCCTTCTTACTCAGAGAACGATACTTTGCCTCCTAAACCAAGAGCATCCACCATATGCTCAATGGCTACCCCCAATACCTCAAATGTACGTATATGATGCTGCAACATTTGTTGGAGAAATGGTAACGAGCGACGGAAAAATTAAAAACCTCGAAGAGCTAGAGATAACGTGGAATGCATATAATCGGCGGGGTTGAACCAACCCTGGTACGTATGATCGTATGGATTTATTTGTACTATAAATACAGGGTATTGAACATATGAATGACAAAAAAGAATTTCATAATACGCTGTTGGCAGCGCCCGAAAGAACGGACGCTGATATTATACAAAGTGCTAGCGTAACAGCTCTATTCAGAGCATTGTTATCTGAAGAACGTGCTTTTAAAAAAAACCCGGATTATTTAGCTAAATATTTTGTTAACGATAATTGGATTGAGTTTTTAAAAAATCCGGAAGCTTCAAGAAAGGCTCTCGAAGAGCGACTGCCTGGAGGCATCTATTATCATCTTGTTAGAACCAAATATTTTGACCAATCATTACTAAAGTGGTTAATTAAACACCCAGCATCCCAAATCGTGTTTTTAGGAACAGGGTTCGACACCAGAACAATCCGCTTTGAAAAAGAATTAAATAGCGCAAAAATCTTCGAAGTTGATCTAAAGGCGATGCTGGACTACAAAAAAACGGTAATTAAGAAAAACTCGTTGGAGAAAAATCCCCTAAATAAAACGTATGTGCCAATTAATTTTCATAAGGAAAATATTTTAGAAAAACTTAAAAATAGTGGTTTGAATATAAAAATTCCAACATATTTCTTAATAGAGGGAGTTACCTTTTTTTTAGAAAAATCGACAGTAGAAAATATATTTAACGACCTGTTTCAAGAGATGAAAGTGCCTATATTGATAGCTTTTGACTATGTTTTTGAAGATTATATAAATGGAGATTATAGCTATCACGGCGCAACTCAAATGAATAATGAGCTCTCTCAAATTGGAGAGCCGCATATTTTTGGGATTGATTACGAAAATATAGATACCTTCGTCGAAAATATGGGGTATTCATCCCAAAATAATTTCACGGCGCTCATGCTCGAATCATTGTACCTAACAACCAAACGAGGTGACTCGGTGGGACGGCCCCATTCATTTTTTGGTCTGACAGAGGCCATTAATTAGGAGAAAACCGATGGAACAATCCTACAAGCTTTATATCCTACATGGTATGAGTGTCGATACTAATACGTTGCACGGTGAAACATTTATGTCAATGCTCTCTTTACGCATAGCAGGATACGAAAAAATTTATAACGATAAAGCAATGCCAATAGATATTTACGATTTTTTCAGCATACAAATGCTGTTATGTAATGGCTCTAAAAAATCAGAACCGCTTGCCTGTGTAAGGTTTGTTAGTCTAAAAGATTGCGAAAATCGAAGTGTACCATTTTTACCCCTTGCGAGAGTATCTGGCGATACCAGCAACCCTCAATTGATCGAATGTGTTAAACAGTTTATGCAGAATAATAAAAAACAAAATATCATATATAATTCCAGTCTAACGATAACACCTTCAATTAGTTCCATCAGGGAAAGGCAAAAAATAGTAAAAACTATAATCGGCGCAGCGCTCAACTATCACGAATCCATAGGTAGCCGAAATTTTATGGCCTCGGCACCAGTTAAGGTTAGAACTGATAAACTGTTCCAGCGAGTTGGATTTAAAACTTTTTGTGAGAATCCATATTATTTGTTGAAGACTCTGAATAATGAAAAAACGGCTATACTTAGACATGTTGACAACACAAAAACATACAAAGAATGGTTAGCCGAAACGAAAAGTTTATGGGAGCACCGACGTGAATTAGGTGCTAAACCGGTTATTAATCAGGAGCCAACGTTGTCATATTAAAATGGATGGCCTGAATTACCGATTTCGTTTCCGGCCGCATACCACGCCAATGCAGGAAGGATTCTGCGGCCTGTTCCACAAGCATACCCAAACCGTCCAGCGATTTTTTTTGCGCCGTGTTGTTGTGCCCTTCGCATAAAGGACGTCGGTTCGGCGCCGTACATCATGTCGTAACACCAGGTGATTGCAGTGCAAACCTCATCGGGCAATGGCGGCACTTCACCTTGCAGGCTGGCGGCGTTGATGATGAGGTCAGAGCTTTGTTCCGGTAAATCATCGAAAGCGGCACCACAGATCGATCCGGGCGCGGAAAAATCAGCGGCGAGTTCGTGTGCTTTATTTGGAGTGCGGTTGACTATTAGGATCAGCGGGGGCATTCGAACAAAAGCTTACGGTTATGACTGAATTTATCTAGTACTAATCCCATAATCCCTCAAAAAGAACCGCTGCCGTTCTTGTGTAATGGGCGGTATGGCATGGGTCTCGGTGGCCTAAGTAATCTTGAATTAAACGTAAGCAATATCCTTTATTCGCAAAATAATAGGCACAACTATGCCTTAGCATATGAGGCCATATCGCCCTCATATCTGCTCGTATAGCGGTTTGTTTAACATTAATCACTGTATGTCGGCTTAATTGCGTTTTACGTGTTGAAATAAAAAGCCAAGGTAAAGTGAGCGTCCCTCTACCTTCCCGTAACTTAAAATAGCGTCGTAGCGGAAACCGCATTTGTTGAAATATTGAAAGAGTTGGTCACTAACCAACCGCTTGCTGAAAAGTATTGGGATCAAGCGTTGGCAGGTGACTGGAAAGATCACCGGGATTGTCATATCAAGCCGACCTGGTTCTTATCTACCGCAAGCCAGATTGTAATCCAGATGACGAGGTGTTACAGCTTGTACGCCTTGGTTCGCATAGCGGGTTGGGTTTGTAGGCGGTTGTCCCGGCCGCTTAAAGTAACTTTTCGTA
Organism: uncultured Ectothiorhodospiraceae bacterium; assembly: GCA_964401355.1. GTDB lineage: Bacteria > Pseudomonadota > Gammaproteobacteria > SZUA-152 > SZUA-152 > SZUA-152. The sequence continues at coordinate 10,584 of CAYNYJ010000092.1, forward strand.
CCGTTGGACTTCAAACCCCTGAAAATAATTGGAATAACAGAATCCCGTGTCACGTTAATACCGTCACCTTGTGTCTCTTAGTATTCCGTTGTGAGAACTCACAGGGTACGCTGGAGGGACATTTCTAACTAATTAAAGGGTGACATTTTTATATAACGTTTACACTTGTACTTCGCATAATGTATATTATGTTAAATGTCATCCCGCTGACCCATTTCATACCTAAACAATATCACTGCTGTCCCGTTAACGAGTAAGTAAAGAGGCCTGATTCACCCATGAT